>DASPJC010000123.1:0-13833 GCA_035628815.1 Ohtaekwangia sp.
ATGTGCTACGCCAGTACATCAAAGAATCCAAGGACATCCGCTTCGAAGGCGATGGATATTCTGAACAGTGGGTCAAGGAAGCTGAAAAGCGCAAGCTGGGCAACGTGAAGACTACACCGCGGGCCCTCGACGCTTATTTAACCAAGGAATCACTGGCGCTGTTCGAAAAACACGGTGTTATGTCCCGCAAAGAGAGTGAAGCACGGGTAGAGATCAGGCTTGAATCGTACATCAAGCGTGTGCAGATCGAAGCGCGTGTCATTGGTGACCTGGCGATGAATCACATCGTTCCGACGGCTATTGCTTACCAGAGCAAGCTGATCAACAACGCCAATGGCCTCAAAGGATTGGGTATTGATAATGCAGCAGTGGTGCAGACCATCAAGGAAATCTCCGGTCACATCGACACCATCAAGACCAATGTGCGTGCGATGGTCGAGGAACGCAAACGTCTCAATAAGCTCGCCGATACACACAAACGCGCTGTCGGATATTGCGACGACATCAAGGAGAAATATTTCGAAGTAATCCGCGACGCTGTCGACAAACTCGAGTTGCTGGTTGACAACGAAGACTGGCCGCTGGTGAAGTACAGGGAACTGCTTTTCCTGCGATAACCACTTCATACAATGAAAAAAAGCGGACCTTGAATCGGTCCGCTTTTTTTTGGGCCTTCGGCATTGGGCTTAGGACTTGGGCATTAGGGCCTTGTCATTAAAAAGTTTCATCAGCGCAAGATTTTGCGCTTCAACACTACCTTTCAAATACAGCACGCTGTAGGTTCAAGATCATTTCTACCCTCCAATATCCAATATCCAGCATCGCTACTGCTCCAACAGTCTCAGTACCGCTTCTTTGATTAATTCCGGATTGCTCCAGGGTACAAAGTGATTCATGTCTTCCTTGATCAGGTATTCTACCTGTGCATTGACAAGCATTTTACGGGCAAAGGCAACATTCTCATAGGGGACGAGACTGTCTTTCTTACCGTGAATGATGATTACCGGGCAGGTGATGGTTTTCCAGTAGGGGAGTAGTCGCCGGAGTTCGGGCTTTAACTGGTAGATTTCGTCGTTTGAAGCCCGGAAAGAACGCGGCACGACCCAGCGAAGAAAGGGTGTTGCCAGCGGCGCCCGGAACCAGGTTTCATTGGGCTCAAGATCGGGATCAATGGACCCGGCGACAATGATGAGGCCGTCGATCAAGTCCGGATAGTCAACCGCCATCTGTGCAATGAGCGGCCCGCCTAATGAGTGGCCTACCAGGATGACCGGTTTATTTACTTTGTATTTGTCAACAATGGGCTTCAGCGCTTCTCCCTGTTTTTTCAAGGAAGGTTCACCTGTTCCAAAGTTCGAGTAGCCAAACCCCGGCCGATCCGTTGTGATGAGGAACGCGTTTGCCAGCAATGCGCTGTCGGCAAGGTAGTCGATAAATGCACTCAGCGAACCCGGGGAGCCGTGAACAAATAGTACCAGCGGCTTGGTGTCATCGCCAGCCTGCACGTAATGGATGTCGCGCCATTCTGATTTGTACTGGTGTTGACTAGCCCGTACGTTGTGTTCCGCGAAAAACCGGTTCACTTCTTTCGGACTCATCCGGAAGGTCATGCAGGAATGCATGAAGATCATGAGGACCATCATCAGTCCGGCAGGGATGAGGATCAGTTTGTTTTTGATGGACATGCCGCCGTTGGAGCAAGCTAATATAGCGGATTGTTACCGCATCCTAATGTATCGCCCGCACCGGAGAATAATACCGTCAGTGCAGATTCAGGATTTTTTTGTACTGCGCATCATCCCGCAGGATCTCAATAGCTTTTTTTACATCCTGATCATACTTGAATCCCGCTTCCACGCTTCCTTTTTCCAGGTGCTGCCGCGCTACAATATCTTCTTCCAGTAACATTTTGATCTCGTCTTTGTACAGCAGTAACTCATTTTTTCTGCTCTCCGCGATGCGGTTGCTGATCTGATCGATCTGTCCTTTCAGGTCGGCAAAATACTTTTCTTTCTTTGCTTCGGCCGTAAACTGCTGAAGCTCGTATTCTAAATAGGATTTGTAACTGTAATTCTTGCCGCTCATCCATTGAATGAATTCCTGGTACCCGGCATCGGTAAGTTTAAAGTCCCGGGCATTGATAGCTTCAGGATGCTTCGCTACATACTGCGTTACAAAGTCGAACAGGAACCCTTTCTCGAACAGGACCTGTGTCAGCAGCTGGGCTTCCGCGGCCCGGACTTTCACATCCGGTTCAATACCCCCACCGTCGTAAACGATCCGGCCCGAGGAGGTCTTGAACGCCTGTTTGATGGAATCGGGAATCGAGCCGACACTGCCATCGTCCCGACGATGCGTGTAGTCGAGTACCTGGATACACCGTCCGGTGGCAGTATAGTATTTTGCCGTTGTTACTTTCAGCTGCGAGTTATAGGATAACGGTCTGCTCACCTGTACAAGGCCTTTGCCATACGACTTCTCGCCGATGATCACGCCGCGGTCATAATCCTGCAGACTTCCGGCTACGATCTCCGACGCCGAGGCACTGCCCCGGTTGATCAGGACTGTCACCGGGATTTCAGTATCCACCGGGGGATTAAGGGTTTCATAGCTAAGATTATTTTCCGGGATCTTTCCTTTCGTGCTGACCACCAGCTTTCCTTTTGGAATGAAAATGTTAGTGATGTTGACCGCTTCCATCAACAAACCACCCGGGTTTCCGCGAAGATCAAGAATTACCCCTTTGGCGCCCTGCTCTTTCAGCCGCAATAACGCGTTCTTGACTTCTTTTCCCGCGTCAGGTGTAAAGTCTGACAACTGGATATAAGCAATATCATTTTCAATGATGCCGGAATAAGGCACATTGTTGAGTTTGATCTTTTCGCGTTTAAAATCAAGCCTGATCGGCTGATCGGCACCGAAGCGTTTTACCGTAAGGCTGACCGGCGTGCCTACCTGGCCCTTCATCAGCTGGCCCGACTGCTCGCGGGTGAGGTTGGACAGGTTGATATCGTCGATCTTGATAATCTCGTCACCGATCTTCAGCCCGCCCTTTTGTGCGCCATATCCTTCCATGATCATGGTCACAACAGTTCGGTTGCCGATCTCACGGGTAATGGCGCCAATGCCACCATACTGCCCGGTGTTGATCGTGCGGTAGTCTTCTACTTCATCTTCGGGGATGTAATTTGTATACGGGTCCAGCGATCCAAGCATGGCATCAATCCCGGTCCGGACAAGTTTATTTGGGTTGACATCGTCAACATACAATGCATTGACTTCCTTGAAGAGGGTGGCGAAAATATCGAGGTTCTTGGCAATCTCGAAGTACCGTTCAGCCGGCTTTTGGAAGGCTATACCCGCGACCAGGACTATAGCGAGAAGGGAGAAGATGGTAATTTTTTTCATGACATGTTGATTATACAAAACGCATACCGTCAGGAAAAGTATACGCTAAACCGTAAAACATGGGAAAGGTAGTGATTTGGTCAGCATAAAATCGTTGCGGATGCACGGTTTTCTTACGCCTTCACTTCCAGGTATTTCTTAAAAACCGCAGCCAGTTCCCGTGCATGACATTGTCGATGTCGGCCGCAGAATACCCTCTCCGTGACAACAGGGCGGGTATTTTCTGAAGATCAGCAATGGTTTCTATATCCGTCGGGCTTTGCTCTTTGCCGAATGCTCCATCGAGATCGGACCCGATTCCGACGTGCAGGCAGTTACCGGCCAGCTGGCAAATGTGGTCCATATGATCGATCAGTTTTTCAAGATTGCACTGCATGGCTTCGGGTGTAGACTTCCCACGTTCCCAGCCGGGCACCATCATCCATGCATCCATAACGCCGCCGATAACCGCGCCGCGTTCAATGAGGATTTTGATCTGGTCATCATTGAACTGGCGATTGTGATTTACCAGCGCACGGCAATTATTATGGCTTGCCCAGACAGCGCCCCGGAAATTATCCAACGCTTCCTTGAAACTGTCGTCGCACAAATGAGTGGCATCGAGAATTATTCCAAGCCTTTCCATTTCCTTTAACAGGTCACGGCCGGCCCTCCCGATACCACCGGTTGCATTTGTTCCCTGTGCATAGCGGCCCGGACCATAATGGCCGGGGCCTACTGCGCGAAGGCCGTACATATACGCTTTTTCAAGATGCTTGAGGGTCACAATAGAATCGGCGCCTTCCAGGCTGAGCACATAACCGATCGGATGATGATGCTTGCCGGGGTGGTTCCAGCGATCGAGGTGATAGTCAAGTGTTGTAAGATCGATTACCTGGAAAAGTTCGCCTTCTTCCTCCATCACTTTGTACCATGCGAGCTGTGCCTGCGTCTGCGCCCATGCCTGTTCGGGCGAATTCCAGCCAGGCAGGGTACTCCCCGGGGCAACATATCGCGCTATTTGTGTGGCGACCACAAGCCCCACGTTGCCCTTCCTTAATTCCGGGAAGCATACAACACCGTTCCCGCGATCCGGTTTGTCGTGCATTCCCGTCTCTCTTTCACGTATTTCCTCGATGGATTTGCGGTAATCCCGGTTCCACTCCATGGCATTCATGGCCAGGTCAAGGTGGGCGTCGATAATTAAGCTGGCGGACATTGCACGAAGTTAGTGACTTCTACGGTAATGGCATCAGGCATTAGGCATTGGGCATTAGGAGGGGATTTTAACGTTAGAATAATTCCTGGCGGGCTTGGGCCCTGGGACTTGGATCTTGGACAGGTGGCATTGGGAGGAGCTCCCCCCGCAGCGCATAGCGCGCAACTATTCCTACACGGTTATCCTTCGCATTCGTGACACATTGCTCCACCGACCGGTCACTTCGTGCTCTTTAACAACAATCGATTCATCGTACAGGGCTATCGTTGGACAAACGTGGAACGGAACCCCATAGAGGACGTCGCCGACCTTGTAGTGGTTGCCGGCGCTGGTCTGAAAGGTCATGTGTTCTTCGCTGTGTCCTTTAGGTTGAAGGTCTGGCGCGTTCACGAAAATTATGCGGTTGGCAAGTGGATTTTCACTGGCGATGGACTTATGACCCAGATCCACGCAAATGATGTCATCGGCCGGTTTGGAGATGACACGGGTCATCACTACCGCGGCGTGAAGGTAATGCTGTTCCTTCAGGATCTGTTCATAACCCTTGTCCCAGTAAATAAAGGTACCCGGACTGCATTCTACGTCTTTTCTTTTGCAGTGAATGCTGAACGTCGGTGTTCCCCCCGCGACTATTTTCAGGTCAGTGTTGAATTTTTGCGCGATTGCCTGGTGCAGTGCCTGCACCGGTTCAAAGGCCGCATTGCATTTTGTTGTGCGAACATCGAAATCCTCGTCCCGTAAATGACCATCATACGCGTGAAGTCCAACTACCTTAACGTTTTTTAATGACAGGCATTTTTCATACAGCGATAGGGCATCGGTGGGAATGATCCCTGTCCGGTTCATGCCAACGTTCAGGTCGATATAGACCGAAATAACGTTGTTTGCCTTTTCGAAAATATGGTCGAGATGGATAGCCGCGTCGGGATGATCGACCAGGCAGGAAAACAGCGCAGATGGAAATTTTTGCATCAGCCCGGCCAGGCGAATCGCCTTGGGTCCGACCGGCTGATAGGCCAGCAGGATATCAGCTGCTCCCGCTGTTGCCAGCATCTCCGCTTCGGCAATAGTGGCGCATTTGAATTTCTTAATCCCCGCATTGAGCATCATCCGGGAGATCTCGGCGGATTTGTGTGTCTTCACGTGTGGCCTGAGCCTTTCAGTGCGGTCAATGCTGTTGACCAGCCGGTGTATATTTTCCTGCGCCCTGTCCGGATAAACGACCAGTGCAGGCGTATCAGTCCCGTCCGTGTTGTTTAAGGTATACCAGGGGTTGTCCATGTTGGGCGTTTATTAATGCAGTTCAAAAACAGCTTCGATCTCAACGGGGATATTATCCGGCAGTGACCCCATTCCGACCGCACTGCGTACACCCACGCCGGCATCGTCACCCCAGATGCTGGCAAATAATTCGCTGCAACCGTTGATCACCAGCGGGTGACGCTCAAACTCCGGAACACAATTCACCATGCCCAGAACTTTAATAACCCGTTTGATCTTGTTCAGCGATCCCAGGTTATTTTTCAACGTTGCCAGGATGGCCAGTCCCACCTGTCGCGCGGCGGCCTTACCTTGTTCCAGGGTGAGATCTTTCCCGACACGCCCGATAATCAGGCTGCCATCCTCCTTCACTGTGCCGTGGCCGGAGACATATACAAAATTATTAACAATCAGGAAGGGTTTATACACACCCAACGGTTTTGGCGGTGGCGGAAGGGTTAGCCCCAATTGTTCAAGCTGATGGTCTGGTGTCATGATATCGTTTGTTTAGGCATTACGCTGATCGGCGATCCGTCTGCCATGAAAACAGAAGAAGGATCGGCCAGGTACTCCGCAAAACTAGCACCGTATAATGTTTCTGCCTGGCACTGGAATGAAAAAGATTTTAAGGGATGAATGTTCCATCGCGGATGCTGCACTTCATAGGCGGATGTTTTCGCGGCATTGACCATTGTAAACCCCCAGTAGTGCTCCGTGATAAATTCGGCTTCGCTTCCTTCTGCGATCGGTTGTTTTGCCAGCGCGGCCTCTGCCTGAAGAAAGTCAGTCTTGCCATTGACTTTCCAATGGTACGCCACATGCAATGAGTCATGCTCCTGTCTGAATGCATGGCTCATCTCGCGGGTTTCGTAGTGCTCATGGTATAGCGTGTTGGCGATGTAGGTTATCATCCTGCGCGGCACCAGTTCTTTGATAAAGACGACGCCGCGTTTCCACACGCCGTTCGCTTTGAACCGCACATAGAAACGAAGGTTCACTTCTTCAAAAGTGATATGAAATGGAAATCGGATTCCCCTCACGCACGTATCGGTAAACAGGAAGCCGACCAGGCTCATATAGTGATTCCCGTTCCACGCATCGAGTTCCGTGTGTGCAGGCCTGTAAGGTTCCAATATCTTTTTGTCGACAATGAAATTTGCTATCAGCAAATTTGTCCAGCAGGCTGTGAGGAAGGGTTTAGCCATGGTAACCTAGTGTACGAACAGGTCGAGGATCATCACACCGACAATGCCCGCTACCGAGACCACGGTTTCCATAAGCGACCATGAGCGCATGGTATTTTTGATGCTGAGGTTGAAGTATTCTTTGAACAGCCAGAATCCCGCGTCATTAACGTGGGAAAACATCAGGCTGCCGGCCCCGACTGCCAATACCATAAGATTTGCATCGATACCCGGCTGTGCCAGGAGTGGTGCAACGATCCCTGCCGCCGTCAATCCTGCCACGGTCGCCGACCCGACACAAACACGGATCACACAGGCAATCGCCCATCCCAGGATCAGGGGATGCGTTTCTAGGCCCAGCAACAGCGTAGCGATATCGTTGCTGACACCACTGACGATCAGTACTTCTTTCAATGCGCCGGCCCCACCCATAATCAGCACCATCATCGCGATATCCTTCACTGCTTCGCCATAAATATTCATGACTTTTTTCATGTCCATTCCCTGCGCGATGCCGAGGGTGAACGTCGCGACCACGAGTGAGAAGATCATCACAATAGCAGGATCACTAAAAAAGATGATGGTCGTTCGCGGCCATCCCTCAATGGTTACGGTACTCATCAGGAACGTCGTGAGCCCCAGCAGGATGACCGGTAGTAATGCTGAAAAGATGCTGATACCGAGCCCCGGCACTTTATTGTCCGGTACGTTCTCCTGGAACGTTTCATTTACCGGACTTTTCATTTTCCGCAGTGTTCGGGAGAAGATCGGCCCGGCTATAATCACCGTGGGAATGGCAATGAGAAACCCGTACAGCAGCGTTGTGCCCATATCGGCCTGAAACTGCGCAACGAGGGCGGTAGGCGCCGGATGAGGTGGGAGAAATCCGTGGGTCACCGAAAGGGATGCCAGCATGGGAAGTCCGATATAGACGGCCGGAAATTTATACTTGTACGCTACAGAGAATATCAGCGGCACCACCAGCACAAAGCCGACATTGTAAAACAGCGGGATGCCGATGATGAAACCGGTCACCATCAGCGCCCATTGTATGTAGCGCGCGCCAAACAGGTTCATCAGGCTGGACGCGATCCGTTGCGCCGCACCGCTATCGGCCGTGAGCTTCCCCAGCATTGCGCCACACACCACGACAATCGCCAGCGATCCGAGCATATCGCCAATTCCTTTTTGTACCGCCCCCGTGATCTTTATTACGGGGATGCCCAACATTAACCCGGCGGCGATCGAGATGATCAGAAATGCAAGAAAGGCGTTGACTTTAAACTTCGTAATGAGCAGGATCAGCAGCGCGATGCAGAAGAGGATAATAATAACGGACATGGATGGTAGAGGTTTTTATTGATCAGGGTGTAATTTCTTTTTTTATGTTTTGTCTTTACGAATGTATTCAGCTTTTAGGTCTTGGGGCTTGGGCCTTAGGACTTAAGACTTAGGACTTAGGACTTAGGCATTAGGACTTAGCTCAGGGCTTCGGCATATGTTTCAAATCAAGCATGCTGTGGTTTTTAAATATTCTCTAATTATCCAGCAGTCAGCGCAAGATTTTGCGCTTCAACACCAGGTTTCAAATCAAGCACGCTATGATTTTCAAATATTCCCTAATTATCCAATATCCAAAATCCATCATCTTTCGTTTGCCGGCATCCAGCGCTGGTTTCTGCGCGCCGCAGGTAGCATCGGCTGTTTTGAATTCAAAATTTGTCGGGGATTTGAATAATCCTGATCACAATCTCATGCGGATCGCCATCTTTATCGAGCAGGCTGAATTTTACCATGGGATTGTCTTTGCGAATAATACTTTCGACGTGAACCACCTCGTTATCCTGCAGGTGTTTTTCTATTTCTTTCTGAAGGGCGTACAAAGCATTGGCAAAATCGACTTCAAGGTTACTGGGATTGTAAGCGGGGGTCTTCATGTATTCGGAAGCTTTATCAGTTTAGCGGGCTGTTAATAAACCAGAAAATTACCAGCGGATCAATGCTGAAGCCCACGTAAAACCACTGCCAAACGCGGCCAGGCAAATTAAATCTTTTTCGCGGATTTTACCTTCTGCCCACGCCTCACTCATCGCGATCGGGATAGAAGCCGCTGTGGTGTTGCCATAGCGCATGATGTTGTTATAAACCTGGTCACCGGAAAGTCCGAGTTTTTCTTGTATGTACTGGCTGATGCGCAGGTTGGCCTGGTGCGGCACCAGCAGGCTGATGTCTTCTTTTTTCAGATTGTTCGCCTGCAGTGCTTCATTGATCACTTCCATGAAACGGACCACAGCATGTTTAAAAACCTGGTTGCCATTCATCACTACTTTGAAAGATGATGTGTCGAGAATCTGTTCGGGCTGCCGCTCCTGGTGTGGTCTGCTGCTACCAGGATCTTTTACATAGAGCTCTTCGGCAAATTTTCCGTCAGCGTGCAGATGCGTGGACAGTATTCCCGGTTTATCAGTGGATTGCAGGATCACCGCGCCGGCTCCATCGCCAAAGATGACAGCCGTATTCCGGCCCCGCGTTGTAATGTCCAGCGCCGTGGATTGTATTTCCGCGCCTACCACCAGGATCGTCTTATACATTCCCGTCTTGATGAACTGATCGGCAACGGAAAGCGCGTAAATAAATCCCGAGCATGCATTGCGGATATCCAGTGCGCCGATACCCTCCAGTCCGAGCTCGCGTTGCAGGAGAACGCCAGAGCCGGGAAAAAAGTAATCGGGTGTAATGGTTGCCAGAACGATAAAGTCTACATCTTTTTCCGTGAGTCTGGCACGTTCCAGGGCCATGCGCGCGGCTTTTGCCGACATATTGGCAACCGTATCTTTAGCAGGGTCCATCCATCGGCGTTCCCGGATCCCGGTCCGCTCAACGATCCAGTCGTTGTTGGTATCCATGACGGTGGACAGGTATTCGTTGGTGATGACCTGTTCCGGGACGTGGTGGCCAATACCTGCGATTTTGGAATAGCGCATTCGATTGAAGTTTAAGGAAATAAAGGTAATGAAATGTTGCTGAATCCACTTAGGGAAAAAATGTAGTGGGAGTTCCTTATATTTACAGCCTGAACCCCACAAAAAGATAGCCCTATTGTCCCGAAATAATGTTGTGTTCTTGATGTTGTTTTTATTGTTTGCATGTAGTGAGGAGGATGAACAACCTGCCGACACAACAGCCCCCACAGTTCACTTTGAACAAGAATCCACATCTTATTTTAAAGGTGTAACAGAATTTGCCTTTGCGGCCACCGATGATGCGCAGCTTGCCGGTATCAGGGTATTTATTGACGGGGCCGAGGTTGCTTCCCATGACTTCACATCGTCTTCTGAGGTTTTTACATTTTCGTTCGATACAAAAAACTTAAGTGATGGGACGCACCGGCTAAAATTGGTTTTAACTGATGCCAGTCAAAATTCCTTTGAAAGGGAATTTGATATTGTGGTAAGAAATACGCTGTTCCGTCTTCATATTCCAGCCGGCTACCTTACGGGGGAATTCTGGATATTTCTTTCCGATGATGCAGGGAATGTATTGGGTGTGCAGGAAGGCTCGAATGGCGCTGAACTGGTATTCCCCATGCCGGAAAGTTTTACGCAGGAGACCGTGAATCTCACTTTATTTCAAAACTGGCAGAACTCAAGCAGTAATCCCACAACTTTCAGAGGATTTACCACAACCACTCGTATAAAGCCGGGCACCTACTATTACGGTGAGCCCCATGAGTTTGTTCCGCAGGCGAAAATAGGGGAGGCTGTCGTTCAACTAACCGACTGGCCGTCTGCCTACAAGCTGATTCCAAGCGGTCCGGGTTTATTCAATTATTTGGTAGACATCGTGCCCGGAGGAAAGCGCGAAATAAAAATTGGACTTGCCGAAGATCCGGCCGATATTTTTCTGCTGACCACGGACGGTCAGGGCCATTACAAATATTTGATGGTTGAAGGATTAACGCAGGCCGGCAACAAGACATTTTCCTTCGAGGACTTTCTTGACATGGACCTCACAGTTATTCCGGTGGAAGCCGGCATGGATGTCTCCTGCAGTCAGTGGGGCTATTTAGCCGATGATAGCAGAAGATCTTACAGCCTTAATCCTTTTCTTAACGACCAGGGCGCCATTAACGTTATCTCCGCACCCGGGGTATTCAAACATTACAGCGCCTACATAAGAATTAATGAAGACAATGTTTACTATGTATTGGATAGCCGTAACACGTTGCCTCCGGTAGCGTTCCAACGTTCAACAGCGAATATCGTAACATCCAGTTTCTCGGATGGTGTGATCGATCTTACCCTGGAAGGTGAATCAGATATTATCATTGTTCAAAATGGAGGCGTGGAGGATGTTGGCGGATCCACTTTCGTTGATGACTGGTACATTATGCTGCCGCATGCCGATCATATTACGTTTACGCGTCCGCAGGTGCCGGAGGAGATACTGAGTCGTTATTTTTTGTCAGGTTTGAAATTGCACGATGTAAGCATGGTACACTTTCATGATCTTTCATGGGTTTCTACGTACGATGATTACTTAAATGATGCTTATCGGACGGCGCCTTTTACCCAGGACGTACATGTCCAGCACGAGGATATCGTTTCGAAAACGATCCTTTTTGAGAGCACCGGTGGACGGCGGAGAAAGACGGGTAGCCATCCATCGCTGCACAACGTTGTTTTTCCCTGGGAACGAAATTCATCCCGGAGGTCTGCCGGCGAATAACAAAAGGTATACGGACGTGCCGTGGAGATAGCCTATGTAACGATGTTCACTATCCGTCCGGGCACAATGATCACTTTTTTGGGTGGCTTTCCTTCCGTCCATTTCAGCACCGCCTCCGATGCCATCACCACCTTTTCAATGTCCTCTTTAGGCATGTCGAGTACAAAGTTCATTTTTGCCCTGACCTTTCCATTGATGGAAATGGGATATTCAAAGGAGTTTTCAATCAGGTACTGGGCGTCGTGCGAAGGGAAGGTCGCTTCCAGGATCGTCGTTTTATAGCCGAGTTTCTCCCACAGTTCTTCCGCAACGTGGGGTGCAAAGGGCGAAAGCGCGATGACCAGCGGTTCGAGAATGGCCCGTTTGTCACACTTCAGGGCGTTCAGTTCGTTTACACAGATCATGAATTCACTGACAGACGTATTGAACGAAAGCCGTTCGATGTCATCTTCGACTTTTTTCAAGGTCTTGTGCAGGGTTTTCAATTCCTCACGGGACGGCTGGGCGTCGCTCACGGCGAATTTTCCGCTGCCGTCGTGAAAGAGGTTCCAGAATCTCCTCAAAAATTTGTAAACGCCGTCGATGCCATTGGTATTCCACGGCTTTGACAATTCGAGCGGTCCGAGGAACATCTCGTACATGCGGAGGGTGTCGGCACCGTAGCTGGCAATGATATCGTCGGGATTAACGACATTGTGCTTGGACTTCGACATTTTCTCAACTTCGCTCCCGCAGAGGTACTTGCCATTCTCTAAGATGAATTCTGCACCGGCAAAGTCATCGCGCCATTTCCGGAAAGCATCCACATCCAGCACATCGTCATGAACCAGGCTGACATCTACGTGGAGGGCTGTCACCTCATGGTCTTTTCTCAATCCGGCCGATACAAATTTGTTAGTGCCGTTGATGCGGTAAACGAACCGCGATACACCCTGGATATGCCCCTGGTTGACCAGCTTTTTAAAGGGTTCTTCCGAATCCACATATCCCAGATCTTTCAATGCCTTACACCAGAACCGGGAATACAATAAATGCCCCGTGGCATGCTCGGAGCCGCCGATGTAGAGGTCCACTGATTGCCAGTACGACTGCGCTTCGCGGCTGCAAAATTCTTTGTCGTTTTTCGGATCCATATAACGGAACCAGTACCAGCTCGACCCCGCCCAGCCCGGCATGGTTGTCAGTTCGTATGGATGTCCCTTGTAATTCCATTCCTTCGCGCGCGCCAATGGCGGGTCACCGGTTTCAGTTGGTTTGTACTGGTCAATTTCCGGCAACGTAACGGGCAGATCTTTCTGATCCACCAGCTTCGGGGTTCCGTTGACGAAATACACCGGGAAGGGTTCCCCCCAGTACCGCTGTCGCCCGAAAATGGCATCGCGCATCCGGTAATTGACTTTGCCCTTGCCGATGCCCCATTCTTCCACTTTTCGGATGCCAGCCTCTATCGCTTGCATTACGGTCATGCCATTCATGAAGCCCGAGTTCATGATTTTGGCTTCCCAGCTTACAAATGCTTCGTCCGTTACATCGGGACCTTCCACAACCTGTACGATGGGTAAATTGAAATGCTTTGCGAAACGATGATCGCGCTCGTCGTGTCCCGGCACTGCCATAACGGCTCCGGTACCGTAACCTGCCAGCACATAATCCGCAATCCATACCGGGATGGGTTCGTTTGTGAAGGGATTGATCGCGTACGCGCCGGTGAACGCACCACTGACCCGTTTTACCTCGCTCATGCGTTCGCGCTCGCTCCGGTTGCGCGCCACGGCAACATAATCGGTTACTTTTTCGCGCTGGTCCGCGGTGGTGATCTTATCGACCAGTTCATGCTCAGGCGCGATCACCAGGAACGTTGTTCCGAACACCGTGTCGATGCGCGTGGTAAAAATCTTGATCTTCGCGCCGGCTTGTGATTGTCCACCGGCCTCCTGTTCCGCCGTGCCAACAATCGGAAACTCGAGCTCACAGCCCATACTTTTGCCGATCCAGTTGCGCTGCATTTCTTTCAGTGGCTCGGGCCAGTCCAATGTATCGAGTCCTTTCAGCAGG
>DASPJC010000124.1:0-6017 GCA_035628815.1 Ohtaekwangia sp.
CTGCGAGCCAACGGGAGGGATAGTGTATTTTAAAAGTTCCGGTCATGAATTTTCAAGTTTATAGGATTCTTTCACAATATGCCTGGCTAACGGTATGGAGGCGAGCTGCACCACGGCAATGACGATCAGGGAATATTTCAGTGCAAAGGTTTCGGAAACATACGTGGCCAGCAGGATGAATAGCCCGAGGCCAAGGAACCGGCCTACGTACAGGCCGAATTCATGGTTGAAGATGTAAGCGTATTCGTTCCTGTCTTCGATCCTAGACACGACGTCGATCACCCGCATCTGTATAGGGAAATAGGCGATATCATGCAGGGGCTGGAACAGCACCTTGCACAATACAAAAACCATCACGCCAAAGGCCGAAAACAAAATACCGTTGACCAGCGTGCCGAGGAGGAAAATCACGAGTCCGACAGAGAAAATGTAAATACGATGCTCAGGTTTCGTAGTGCGTCCGAGTAAATATAACATTAACGCGGTGGCTACACCACTAACGCCCTGGACAAGTCCCAGAGAACCTTCATTGCCCACCATGCGCATGATGAGGATAGCCGGTGCGGTAACCAGGTATCCCTGCGCCAGACCCTTCAATACAGCCAGGCCCATCATTTTTTTCCACAAGGAATGAAAATTGAAGTACAGGAATTTCTTTTTTTCCGGGTTCTGAAACCGTTCCTTATGGATAACGATACTGGAGAGTATGGTGAGCAGGAATACGACCACTGTCACAACCTGGTAGCTACTGCTCATATTGCCGCCAAACCATCCCCGGCTATCCGATGTTGACAGGAAAGCGCCGACGACAACGGGCACCAGGATGAATGTAATGGTATAGAAAAAGGTCTCCAGACCATAATAGTAGTTCCTGTTATTATCGTTGGTTGTATTCAGCGCCAGGAGATCGCGGTTGGCCCAGAAGAAACCAAAGGAGCATCCCATTAAAATTCCTGCAATCCCCACGCCGGCCACCGAAAGGTTCTGCAGACTCATCATCACCAGCATGGAAAGGCCGCTGAGCAACATCCCGAAACTGTACAACGATGAGATCTTGATGCGGTTAAGCAGATAGCCGTTCAGTAAAAAGGTTATGGGGATACCCGTGTACACCGTAAGCTGATAGACCGCCACAATTTTCGGATCGTTCGAGCTTCGCATAATGTAGGCGCCCACAAAAATTTCGATGACAGGAAGCACAAATGCGTAGATCATGTTGGTGATCAGCAGCACGCGCATTTCCCGGGGCATCAGCAGGAAATACTGGTATTCTTCTCCGGGTTTTTTAAGCAGTGCGGTTAAGGTCATTCATTATTTAATTAGAAGCGTGTGAAGTATTGTTTTGATGGACAATTCGGCGCCGCAGATCACTTCGTCGCTCGCGCCATAGTAAATCGTAATGGCATCCCCCTTTACAAGGTGCCCGTTGGTGAAAACAACATTTCCAAAGAAGCCCTTGCGTTCGTAGTATTCCGTAGGTTCCATAAATGGAAATTCACTACGCGCCAGTACTTTCGAAGGATCGTTAAGATCGAGCAGCAGCGCGCCAAAACAATAGCGGTGTTGTGCATCGGCGCCATGGTAGATCTCCAGCCAGCCTTCAGCGGTTTTGATGGGCGCTGCACCGGCACCGACACGGGCACTGTCCCACATATTTTCCCGGGTCGTGGCGATGCACTGATGGTTGCCCCAATGAAGCAGGTCGGGCGATTCTGCCAGCCAGATGTAATTGCCTCCGAGTTGCGGACTGCTGGGACGGTGGAGGGCATAATATTTTCCATTGATCTTTTCTTCGAATATGGCGCAGTCCTTGTTATGCGGCGGGAAGATCATGCCGTGGCGATCGAATGATTTCCAGTCTTTCGTCCGGATCAACCCGACGCCTACGCCTAATGCCGAAACCATCGTGTAGGTGAGGTTGAAAATGCCATCAATCTCCGTTACCCGGCAGTCTTCGATACCATACGCTTCGTGTTTATCGTGTCCGAAGATGGGCGCATAGCCCGCGGGTTCGCGAAAGGTTTTGCCATCCTGGCTGCAGACCAGGCGCAGGTGTGACAGCGTGGTGAGGTAATCTTTCCCTTTATAGCGAATAACACGCGGATCGGAGGTATTCAGGTCCGGGTCGGTCATTTTAAACGTCAGGATCTCGATTTCGCCAGACGCATTATAGACCGGTGTGGAAACGTGGCCAGGAAGCGTCACAGGCCGTTCTGCCACCCGCAGCAGGAGCCATATCTTGCCGTCAAACGTAAAAACGCCGGGGTTCAGGAGGCATTCAATAACCATACCTTCGCGGCTGGGCTTCAAATCTGCAGGTTTTAGCAACGGATTCTGCTTAAATCTCCTGGCAATATCAATGACAAATGCGTTTTCCATCAGTTTCCGCAACCGAAATATCATTCGATTGCGGGTGCAATCTGGTCAATATCGCCCCGGCACCTGTCCGCCATCTTTTTTATTAAGTTCTTCCTGTTATAAAAAAAGCGATAAGTAGACCCTGACGGACACCAAAAGCACCCGGTGGACAAATAATTTGGGTTTTAAAGGACCGGAATATTTAGGTTTATAGTGGAGGTCCGGGCACATGAACTGTGTTTTACTTTTTACAGCGTTTATGAACCTGATCCAGGGGGACACCGCGTCGCCCTGGCCGTTTCAACATGTCGATAAGCGTGCAAAACTCTCGAATAGCGCCATTACATCCGTCTATATGGACCAAAACGACTATGTGTGGCTGGGGACATGGGACGGACTGAACCGCTATGATGGCAGTGCGATCAAGGTATATAAACCGGATCCTTTCCTGAAAGGGACCATCAGTAACAATGTTGTACGCAATTTTCTGGAGGACGGGAAAGGAAATTTGTGGATTGTGACCCATATGGGAATCAACCAGTACGACCGCAAAACCGATTCGTTCAGGACCTACCTCGACAGTTTAAATGATATCCCCTTCCTTGAATACAACATAAAAGCCTGCATCGGGCCGGATGGCGCGGTATGGACCAGCCTGATCGGAAAAGGCATAAGCCGCTACGATTTTGATGAAGACCGGTTTGTTCCGGTGGACATCCAGGGGGTCGACCCTGAATGGCTTGCCTCCGTGATCAACCTGGGGCAGCATGGGGGGCTGCTCTATCTGCTGGGCGCTGACGGCAAGCTGGTTTGTACAGTCAATAACCGCGTGGTCTTCAGTAAGCAGCTCGTCGATCGCAAGCCGGTTGCCTTTCATGCCTTCCTGCGCATAGGCCAGCGTTATATCCTGGCCCTGGCGACGGGCGCAAAAAACCTGATGTTTTACGATCTTGGGGACATTGAAAAAGATCCTGAGCGCATCAACATGGGAACCGGTACAGTTTCTTCATTGTCTGAAAGCCTGGACCGCAGCGCCCTCTGGCTGGGTACCGAGGAAGGCGATATTTTCAAGGTGAAAGCGTCGGACGATGGATTTTCCGTCCGCTCCATGAATTCATACTTCCCGGCATTTTCCAAGGCGCGCATCAAGATCCTGACCATTACCGAAACCAAGCAGGATATTGTATGGGTCGGTACCGACGGTGATGGCGTCTACAAATTTCTGACGCGTGCAAAGACATTTTATTCCGTACCGAAAGGTCAGCCCGACAGTGGACAGCTTTCCCACAGCATCATACGCTCAATATATGAAGACGAATCGGGAACATTGTACATTGGCACCCGCGGGGGCGGACTGAACGTTCTGCAGGCGGACACGCGCACCAGGGTGATCGGCACAACGAATGGGCTAAGCAATGATGCCGTACTCGCGATAAAAAAGGATCACGACGGCAACATCTGGATCGGGCTTGATGGCGAGGGGATCGACATGATCGAAAAAGGGACCAACCGGATCTTTCATTTTCCCCGCGACTTTGAAAATGCGACTGACCTTTCCTTTGGATCCGTCTATGCGATTTGTGTGGATGCCTTTAATGACCTTTGGCTGGGCACCAGCGGATACGGTATCATTCACATGAAGGTAGCCAGGACGCCCCGCGGATACCGCCTGGAAGAATCCGACCAGTTGTCTCATCCCGACAAGAGCCGGGCGATCGCGATCAAAAGTAATATTGTGTATACCATCGTCGAAGAAAAACCGAATACCTTGTGGTTTGGCACGCGCGGCGGTGGGATCTACCGATACAATGCACTCACTAAAAAAATTGAGGATCATATCCAGGCCGATGTCCCGGGAAGAAAAGGCCTGAGCAACAACGATGTGCTGAGCCTGTACCTTGATGAGCATGACCAGCTGTGGGTCGGTACCAGTGGCGGATTAAACCGGATATTTTTACAGCGCAGACCCTTTCGCGTACAGCATTTCACGCAGCATGAAGGTCTTCCCAACAATACCATCCATGGAATACTGGAGGATCCGAAAGGTAATATCTGGCTGTCTACCAATCACGGGCTGGTGATGTACAATACGGCGAAAAATACCTTCCGGAATTTCGATACAAACGACGGGCTGCAGAACACGGAGTTTACGGACGGTGCAGCATTCCGGTCGGCCACGTCTGAGAAACTTTTTTTTGGCGGAATCGACGGCCTTGATATCGTCCATCCTTCGAAGCTCGATCTGCAGAACTACTTTCCACGCCTGGCGGTCACTGAATTTCAGGTTCGGAATGCGACCATCACAGCGGGTGATGAAAGTAAAATCCTGTCGCGGAATATCGACCAGACCGCGGATGTTACATTGAAATACGATCAGAATTTCATCAGCTTTTTCTTTACGACACTGGATTACTGGAACAAGCAAAAAAGCGAGTACGCCTATTTCCTGGAGAATTTTGATAAGGACTGGAATTATATCGGCCAGCAACAGTCGGTAACACTGACCAATATCCCGCCGGGCCACTACAGGCTGAACATCAACTATACCAACGAGAACGGCGCATGGTCGCCTTCGCCACGAATCATCAACATCGTGGTGACGCCGCCTTTCTGGCGGACCGCTTGGGCGTATGGGTTTTACATCCTGATGGGGATTGCGCTTCAGGCCGGAATCGTATTATATATCCGCTGGCGTACGAAAGCGAAACGCGCCATGGCCATGGAAAAATTCAAGGCACATCAGTTGAAGGAATTAAACGATTACAAACTGCAGTTCTTTACCAATGTGGCACACGAATTCAGAACGCCGTTGACGTTGATCTTTGGTCCGGTGGCATCGTTGCTGCATAAAAGTAAGGACCCTTTCGAACAACAGCAGCTGAAAACCGTGTATACCAACTCCCTTCGGCTGCAGAAACTGATCGACGAACTGATCCAGTTCAGAAAGATTGAAAGCGGTAAGGATGTTCTCACGTTGTCGACCATCGACCTGGTGCCGTTTACACAGGAGATAATCGAATCATTCCAGCAGCATGCCGCCGACTACGAGGTTTACCTTGAATTCTACCCGGAGCCGGACACACTGCCGGCGTTGGTTGATCATAAGAAAATCGAGAAGATACTCATCAATCTTATTTCCAACGGCATCAAGTATAATACTCGCGGCGGCATGGTAGGCGTTTCACTGAACGTTTCTAACAGTAGGGCTATCTTCACCATCCGGGATGAAGGCATCGGCATTGCTGAAAACAATACGGATAAGATCTTCCAAAGTTTTTATCACAACCCCGACGAGACACTCGATCCGAACGGCTTCGCGAAAAGCACCGGTATCGGGTTATCCCTCACCCGGAGCATGGTACACATGCATCGCGGTGAGATCCGCGTGGACAGCAAAGTCGGCAAGGGAAGCATGTTTACCGTCGCCATTCCCATCGTCCGAGAGGCCTATGCCGACCTGCCGGAAGAGACAGCGATGATCCTCCCTTCGACAAACCTGAATGAAAAGGTGTCACTCGAGTTTGATATTGACCATATGGCGATACAACCGGGGAAACAGAGTTCACCGGCAAATACACATCCGTATGCCCTGCTTGTGGTGGATGACAACGCCAGTATCATCACCTTGCTGGAAAGCATGTTGTCGGGTAAGTACGTGG
>DASPJC010000125.1:0-14484 GCA_035628815.1 Ohtaekwangia sp.
CTTCGCCCCAGCGCTTCCTGTTCGTTCTTGTCCTTCAGGTGCTTCTGCAGGTCGCGCAGGAGCAGATGCGGTGGCCGGAGGACCTGCTTTTTCTTCGCCCGGGTCAGATTTTTTTTCTTCGGCCAGGCTCAACGGTCCTCCCTGATGCGTTGCAGAATCTTCATCCCGTTGTTCCACGGCAGTTTCATCCCGGCCTGACCTGCCTGGCGAATTGTCGGCAATACTGTCTTTGACAATGGGAGCGCGCGACGGCGCCTCTTTATGTTGCGCCAGTTCGCCCTGTTGCGTATCCGCGTGAAAAATCTGCAGCACCACAAAAGTCGAGATCGCTATGAGTACCAGACCCGCGGCAATGCGGGCAGACCAGATCCACAACGGCACCACCTTCGCACCGGTTCTGCCGATCCGGTTATGCAACTTTGTTTGGAGTGCCTGAAGATCGGCCTCAAAATCAGCCGGGGAGACCGATTCGGCGCCATCCAGCGTATCCGACAAAAAAGGATCGTTTAATGCTTTCCGCTCCAGGGCATGACGGGCTTCCGGAGACAGCTCTCCGCGTAAATATTTTTCAATATCGTCTTTCAGGTCAGCCATTTTGTTCCATGCAGATCTTCAGGTTCCGCTTCCCGTTCTGGATATAACTTTTGACTTTTCCGTCATCAAACCCGGTAAGCTTGCCGATATCCCGGTAACACCGCTGCTCCAGGTAAAACATTTTTACACACCGCTTTTGTTCGAGGACCAGCGTCTCGATGCACTTTTCCAATTTAGTGAGATTTCCTTCCATGTCGGGCTCATCTTCCGGATGCAGGATGATGTCGTTTTCCACAAGAAAAGGTGAGATTTCTTCGAAATGCTTTCCTTTCCGGGCCCTGAGCTGCATCAGGCAATGATTCCGGGCGGTGACGTACAGCCAGCTTTTAAAATGGGCTACTTCGTGCTCCTTCAGACTGGTCACCAGTTTTTCGAACACCTGCATCACGACATCCCGGCTTTCCTCCCGGTCCTTAAGGTATTTCAGCGCAACGCCATACACCATGCTCATATAGCGATGATACAATGCCCCAAGTACTGCCAGGTCTTCCGATCGCCGGTAAAGGTCTGAAAGTTCAGCATCCGACTTTTCACTATGACGTTGGTCCGCAGGCATGTAACGGAAAAATAAAAAAAAATTCCCGGACGGCTGTGGAATTCTTCAGTCCGCGCATCTTATCACAAATCAAACACACATCAATATGAAACCGTCTATTTGGATTTTGGCAGGACTGTTCGCTTTTGCATCCGGATTCACCTCGCCGTCGGGGCGACAGATCACGGGTAAGGTAACGACTGATGGTGGTGAATCGCTTCCCGGTGTGAGTGTCCTGGTGAAAGGAACTACCACGGGAACCAGCACCGATCACCTTGGAAATTACAGCATCACGGTACCCGATGGAAACCCCGTATTGGTGTTCTCCTTTGTCGGATTCGTTACAAAGGAAATTAAGGTGGGTTCTAAAACCAGGATCGATGCGGTGCTGCAAGCCGACAGTCAGGAGCTTTCAGAAGTGGCGGTAGAAACCGAAATAGCAAAGCCGGTCCGGATAAGAGGCGTTGGTTCCCTGAAAGAGAAAAAAACGGGTATCGCAGGCGCGCCGGCTATGCAGCATGCCTACGATTACCAGGGACCCGACTGGAACACGGAGGAATACGATGCGATCAATGAGAATATTTTTCATGACGCGATGCGCAATCCGCTCGCGACATTTTCCATCGACGTGGACGCGGCATCCTACAGTAACATCAGGCGGTTTATCAACAACGGTCAACGACCCCCGAAGGACGCTGTCAGGATCGAAGAGATGGTAAACTATTTTCAGTACGATTACGATCAACCAAAAGGCGATGACCCCTTTGCTGTTCACACTGAAATTTCTACCGCACCGTGGAATTCAAAACACCGCCTGATCCATATCGGTCTTCAGGGAAAACGAATTCCCACAGAAAATCTCCCGCCCTCAAACCTTGTGTTCCTTGTCGATGTATCCGGTTCGATGGCTGAGCCCAACAAACTGCCATTGCTCAAGTCGTCGTTCAAGTTACTGGTGGAGAAACTGCGGGAGCAGGATCATGTTGCCATTGTCGTTTATGCCGGCGCGGCGGGCCTGGTGCTGGAGCCTACTTCCGGTGCAGAAAAGAAAAAAATAACAGACGCGCTCGACAAACTCGAAGCGGGTGGCTCGACGGCCGGTGGCGCAGGCATTCAGCTGGCGTATGCCGTAGCGAAGGAACATTTTAAAAAAGAGGGCAATAACCGGGTGATCCTGGCGACGGATGGCGATTTTAACATCGGCGAATCCAGCAACGCGGCGATGGAACGCCTGATCGAGGAAAAGCGGAGGGATGGCGTTTTTCTTACCGTACTCGGTTTTGGCATGGGCAATTACAAGGACTCGAAGATGGAAACGCTGTCCGACAAAGGCAATGGCAATTACGCGTATATCGATAACATCACGGAAGCGCGAAAGGTATTGGTAAATGAATTCGGCGGAACGCTTTTCGCCATCGCCAAGGATGTCAAGTTTCAGTTGGAATTCAACCCGTCCAAAGTAAAGGCTTATCGTTTGATCGGTTATGAAAATAGGATGTTAAAGAATGAGGATTTCAACAACGATCAGAAAGATGCGGGCGAGCTTGGTTCCGGGCACACGGTGACAGCGCTTTATGAAATTATTCCCGTGGGCGTTGAAAGTGAATTCTTCAAGATCGATCCGCTGAAATATCAGTCCACCAAAATCGACCCGGCCGCTGTGAAGTCAGATGAGTTGATGACCATCAAGCTTCGGTATAAAAAGCCGGATGGCAACACAAGCAAACTGCTGGTTCATCCCCTGGTTGATGATCACCGGGATCTGGCAAAAACTTCCGAAAATTTCCGGTGGTCAGCATCGGTTGCAGCCTTTGGAATGTTATTGCGTGATTCGGAATACGTGAAAGGGTTTACGTATAGCGACGTGACGGCACTTGCCGAAAGTGCGCGCGGATCCGATCAGGAAGGATATCGCATTGAGTTTATCAACATCGTTAAAGCATTCAGTCCTTTGGCAAGCAAGCGATGACTTTCTTTAAAGCGTCTCCTGGCAGGAGGCGCTTTTTTTACCAGCTTGTAATTCTTGAACCCAAACAACTGACGGCCGTTCAACAGCTTGTCTTCCACGAATGTCAGGAGACGGTACTTCAGGCGATCGTGTTTTTGTTTCTGGTATCCATTCCGGGACGCGGCCTCCAGCTCGTCACCCCAGTTGAACCCGTCGATAAAAGGTTTCATAACGGCGGGGTGAGACTCATTGAAATGTTTCAATTTTGACAGGTCGCCATAATTGTAACGTGCAGCATCATTCTTATGCCGTTCGTCTGCTATTGAATTTCCCCAATGTATTACATCAAAAGCTTTTCTTTTTTTCTGCATCAGGTGCGGCGGCCGCACAAAACCGTAGTGATAAACATCGGCATCGACGGGAGCAACCCGCAGTTTGAACGTGTTTTCCCGGACGCGGTAATGAACACCATCGAAGTTCGGTATGCGCCGGAAAGATTGAGCGGTCCACCATGAATAAATTTCCGGATCATTCCGGACGATGCGAATTTCTTTGGGATACCAGGCGTGTGAGCGGACGTAATGATTGTAATCGCCCCAGAAATGGCGGTAGTTAAAAAGCAGCCCTTCTACCTCGCGATCATCCAGCAGTTCCTGGCACCGGCGTTTAATAACCGGTAAAAACTTTTCATGGATCACTTCATCACTTTGGAGGTAGAACAGCCAATCGCCCGAGCATTCACGTTTTGCGACATTGGATTGATGGGCATGAATGGTTCCTCGGGGAAATTTTTCCAGGTCCCAGTGGGTATTGATGACGCGTATCTTGTCAGATCCGATACTCCTGATCTCCTGCTCCGTGGTATCGTCGCGGTCGCAATTGCCGAGGGCCACGACAAATTCGTCGACCAGCGGCAGGATGGATTCGATGGATGCTTTTACCGGATAATAAAGTTTGGTGGCGTTTCGCACCATGGTGAACCCCGAGATTTTCATAAACTGGCTTTTCCGCCGATGTAAAAATATTATGCCACCATTTGCTGAATGTTAACATTGTGAAGCAGTTAGGTTAAGCTTTTTTACTATTTTTAAGACCTCATGGAAGAATTAGAAGAGACCCCCAGACAACAATACTCAGAAGGCGAGAAGACCAGTATCTTTAGTAATGAGTTCATGCCTCATGTTAACTCCATGTACAATTTCGCCTATCGGCTTACGCTCGATTCAGATGACGCCAAAGACCTGTTGCAGGACACTTATTTAAAAGCATTCCGTTTTATCGATTCTTTTCAGAAAGGAACTAATGCTAAAGCATGGCTGTTTCGAATTTTGAAAAACAGCTTCATTAATGATTACCGCAAGAAGAGCAAGGAGCCCTCGAAGGTAGATTATCAGGAAGTTGAGAGTTATTATAACTCAGAAGATGTTGACCGGCAAATAACGCCCGATCTGCGTGTGGAGGCGCTTAAAGATATGATCGGCGATGAGATATCGAATGCCCTCAACGCATTGGACGTAGACTTCAGAACTGTAATTATATTGTGTGACCTGGAAGGGTTTAAGTACGAGGAGATGGCAAAGATTTTAGATATACCGATTGGTACGGTCAGAAGCCGTTTACACCGGGCACGCAACCTGCTGAAGGAAAAATTAAGCACATACGCCAAACAAATGGGTTATAAAAACGCCTGAACCTTATGAATCCCGACGAGAGCCAAATGAAGCAAGATTGTCCCAATCAGCGAGAATGTCTCGAAATGCTTCAAACTATTTTGGATGGCGAAGCCACCCCGGAAGTGAAGGATCATTTTTTAAAGGTACACCTGGAGGAATGCATGCCTTGCTACAAAAATTATCACCTGGAAGTCGCGATCCGGCAACTACTGAAAGCGAAATGCTGCAAGGAAGCACCACAGGAACTGGTAGACGATATTAAAACCAAAGTCATCCAAAACCTCTCACGCTCCTGATGCCCGGTAAAGCGTTGATTTTTTCGGCCCCCTCAGGCTCCGGGAAAACCACCATCGTAAAGCACCTTCTTCAAACCAATCCCGACCTGGGGTTTTCCATCTCCGCATCAACCCGCGACAAACGTGGCCGCACGGAGAAAGATGGAAAAGACTATCATTTCCTGTCCCCCGACGAATTCAAAAAAAAGATCGACAACAATGAATTTGTCGAGTGGGAGGAAGTTTACGAAGGCAATTTCTACGGCACGCTGAAATCCGAGATCGACCGTATCTGGTCATCCGGGAAAAATGTGATCTTCGATGTCGACGTAAAAGGCGGCCTCAACCTCAAAAAATATTTCGGCGATAAGGCGCTGGCAATTTTTGTAAAGGTACCGTCACTGGAGGTATTAAAAACGCGCCTTCACGATCGCGGCACCGAAACAGACGAAAGCCTGTCCCGCCGCCTCTTCAAAGCCAACTTCGAAATGTCGTTCCAGGACCAGTTTGACAAAGTACTGGTCAATGAGAACCTCAGCCAATCCCTCGCCGAAGCGCAGCAACTCTACGACGCTTTTAAAAAGAAACCGTGACGGTTTCTTATCTTCACACCGGCATGAGTTCCCTTCAGAAGATCGGTTTGTTTTTCGGCTCCTTCAACCCCATCCACATGGGCCACCTCATTATTGCCAACATCATGGCGGAAACCACCGACCTGAAAAAAGTGTGGTTTGTGGTCTCCCCTCAAAATCCATTCAAACCCGCCAAAGGATTGCTCCATGAATTCGACCGCTACGACATGGTGCGCGCCGCGATCTTTGATAATTACAAGCTCGAAGTAAGCGATGTGGAATTCAATCTTCCCAAACCCAGCTACACCATCCATACACTGGTACACCTGAAGGAAAAACATCCCGATAAGGATTTCAAGGTGATCATCGGTGAGGATAACCTTTCCTCGTTTACCCGTTGGAAAAATCACGAACGCATCCTGGAAGATTACGGTCTTTACGTTTATCCCCGGCCCCAGGCGCAACTTTCGGCCCTTAAAACGCATCCTCATGTAAAGTTCGTTGAAGCCCCCATGCTGGATATTTCCGCGACCTTCATCCGGAACTGCATCAGAAACCGGCAGTCGGTGCGTTATCTGGTGCCGGATGCTGTCGAGGATATCATCCGCGGGAAAGGTTTTTATCTATCTTAAACAAACTGCGCTTGAATAAACATTACACCGGGAGCATGTTAATCTCCCTCGCTCTTCTTTTTGTCAACCTCGCGCTCCACGCTCAAACCAGTGGCGTAAAAGGAATCATCAAATCCGATGACGGAACAACCCTGTCGTTTGCCACCATCTTTGTCAAACAAACAGGTACAGGATCGGCAGCGAACGCCGAGGGCGAATATGAGATCGCATTACCCCCCGGGAGCTATCAGCTCGTATTCCAGCACCTGGGTTATAAAACAGAAGTGCGGATGATCGACGTGGCCGAGAACCGGTTCACGCCGCTCGACATGACGCTTACCACCCAGGATGTCCTGCTCGAATCCGTCACCGTCACGGCTGATGATGAAGATCCTGCCTATACGATCATGCGAAAAGCCATCGCCAAAGCACATTACCACCGGAACCAGCTGGATACCTATACCGCACGCGTGTACATCAAAGGCGCGGGCCAACTGAAGGACTACCCGTGGCTGGCCAAAAAAGCCCTTGAAAAAGAAGGTATCGAAAAAGGAAGGGTATACATTTCAGAGTCCGTCAGCGAGATCAAATTCACGCGCCCGAATAAATTCGAAGAGAAAGTCATTTCAATCCGCAGTGATGGAAAGGATAACAATACCTCGCCCAACCAGTTCATCAACACCAGTTTTTACGAACCGGTCATCGCCGAGATCGTTACACCGCTATCGCCCCGCGCTTTTTCGTATTATAAGTTTGAATACCTGGGAAGTTACCAGGACCGGGATTATACAGTAAGCCGCATCAAGGTCATCCCAAGGTCGAAGGGCGACAATGTTGTGGACGGCACGATCAGCATCGTCGAAGACTGGTGGAGTATTCACAGTCTCGACATCCACACAGTAAAAATGGGTATTGACATATTCATGAAGTCGGTGTATGCACCGATCGAGGATAAAGCCTGGCTGCCGGTGTCGCACCAGTTTAAAATCGACGGCAAGGTGTTTGGCTTTGAGTTCGAGTACAAATACCTGGCAACACTGAGCGACTACAAGATCAAAACCAATCCCGAAATATTCGTCGAGCCGAAACAAATGGAGGTCGTGGACGAAAAGGTCGACAAGGCCCAGGCCAAAGAAATACAAAAGAAAGCCAGCCAGAAACCTGCGAAACAAAAGACGGCACCCGATGCATCGAAGCTGCAGGAACGGCTGGCTTCCGGCGAAGAAATCACCCGGAAGGAATTGAAGAGTATTGTAAAAGCGTACGAGAAAGAAGAGCTCAGGCAACAGAAGGAGCCGCTGGTCATCGAGGAGACTTCCTTCAAGGTCGACAGTGGTGCTTACAGGAGTGACTCGGCGTATTGGGAACAGATACGTCCTGTGCCCCTGACCCGTGAAGAAATCAAAGGTTACCACAAGTCGGATAGTATGGCCGCCGTATACCGCGCCCGAAGCGAAGGCGATACGTTAAAACCTTCCAGGCACAAGGGATTCCAGCCATGGGATATTCTTGTTGGGGACTCCTACAAAGTATCCAAACATTCAAACTTCAGGATCCATTTTCCGATGCCGGGATTCAACACCGTTGAAGGCTGGAACTTTGCTTATAAAGTATCCTTCGGCACCATCTTACAAGATACAAACCGAACACAACTTACCATCACACCGGCGTTCCGGTATGCTTTTGCGCGCGAAGTCGGGTCGGGAAATTTACGTTTTGCCCTGCGGAACAAACACTACAGATTCGAGCTCGAAGGCGGCAAGTACGTCCGGCAGTTCAATGCTGACCAGCCCATCCTTCCTATCGTGAACGACTTCACCACGCTGTTCCTGGAAAAGAACCTGATGAAACTTTACGAGCGACGTTATATTGATCTGCGTTACCGGAGGAATATCAGCACTTTCCTTTCGGTTAATACGTATTGGTCGTGGTCGCGGCGACATGAATTGTTTAACAACAGCGACTGGAAGCTGATCGACCGGAAAAAGATCGAAGGGTACACACCCAATCAACCTGTCAACGCCGAATTACCTGATACGGGATTCGAAGACCACGAGGCTTTCATCGGTGCCGTGGGCATCTCGGCCAGACCCTGGCTCAAGTATCGCATCCGCAACGGTGAGAAGTCGATCATCCATACTTCTTCGCCCACCCTTACGCTGGACTACCGGAAAGGCTTTAACAACATCGCCGGTAGCGACGTGGATTTCGACCAGGTCGAGGCAGGCTTCCGGCATAATTTCAGGATCGGGGTACGGGGACGTGTAGACCTGTCGTTACGCGCCGGAACATTTTTGAATTCCCGGAAAATGTATTTCATGGACTACAAGCACTTCCTGGGGAACCAGACGCCCTTCAGCACGACGGATCCTGTCGGAAGTTTCCGGTTGCTCGACTACTACGCGTTCAGCACTGCGGATAAATATTTCAGCGGAAGCATCTACTACCAGTTCCGGAGGTTTCTTGCCACCAGCATACCGATGGTACGGATGACCGGGATACGCGAGAATATTTTCGTGAACTACCTGGCCACGCCGCATTCGATGAACTATACGGAACTGGGATATTCAATCGACGGCATCTTCCGCTTTTTCAGACTCGAGGTCGCCGCAGCTTTCCAGGATGGAAAGTATCTCGATTATGGTTTCCGCATTGGAATTGCGACAACCATAACGTTGAATTTCGCGGATTAAACGTTCATCACCTGCGATTGCGATCTAAAGACGGCCAGGCCTTTCATTGCGCATTTCTTATCTTCGCAGTGTGATCGTTGACATTGAACAATTTCTGCGCCTGCGTGAAGAACTGCCCGTTGTGGATGTCCGTTCCGAGGGCGAATTCAACGCCGGCCATATCAAAGGCGCCCGGAATATTCCGCTGCTCAACGACCGCGAGCGCGTTGAAGTCGGTACCGACTATAAGAAAAAAGGTCAGCTTGAAGCGATCAAGACCGGCTTCCGGCTCGTTGGGCCTCGTCTGCCCGAAATTATTGAAGCCGCGGAAAATACCGGGAAGGAACTCCTGGTTCATTGCTGGCGGGGCGGCATGCGGTCGGGCAATTTCTGCCAGTTCCTGTCTATGGCCAGAATAAAAACCCGTCAGCTCGAAGGTGGTTACAGGGCATATCGCCATCTCGCGTTAAAATCCTTTGAAGCGCCACTGAACCTCATCGTCATTACCGGCTATACCGGGAGCGGCAAAAGCGATGTACTCCGGGCGCTGGGAGAAAAAGGAGAACAGATCATCGACCTCGAACAACTGGCCCATCATAAAGGGTCGGCTTTCGGTGGACTCATGATGCCACCACAACCTACGACGGAGCAATTCCAGAATAACCTCTTCGAAACGATCCGCACGCTGGATTTCGGCAAACGCATCTGGATCGAAGACGAATCCCTCGCCATTGGAAAAGTTTTTTTACCAGACGTTTTGTGGCGGCGTATGACAGCCAGTCCGTTGGTTGAACTGGTCGTGGAACGGGAAGTCCGCATTCAACGCCTCGTGCAGGAGTACGGCCACGCCAACCCCGAAGAATTTCTGAAAGCCATGACAAGAATTATAAAAAAGTTAGGGGGTCAGCACTTCCAGGCCGCCCGGGAAAAACTGCTGCAGGGTGACATGACTGCAACGATCGACATCCTCCTGAACTACTACGACAAGACCTACCTTCACGCCCTCAATCGCAAAGCAGCGCCGCGGGTCGCGTGGAGGGGGGATGGGGGGAAGGCTGGGGTTGTGGCAGAGGAATTATTGACGTTGTGGAGAAATGAGTGAATGAGCAAATGATTAAATGAGTGAATTGAATGGGGGAATGGAAGAATAAATATTGAATGGTTGAATGGTTAATAAATAAATATGGAAATAAAGCTGACGCAGTATAGTCATGGGGCAGGGTGTGGATGTAAAATTAGCCCGGGGGTATTGGAGACGATGTTGCATTCGGATTTTCCGAAGGGGGGTTTTCCGGGGTTGCTGGTGGGTAATGAGTCGAAGGATGATGCGGCTGTTTTTGAGATGGAAGATGGCAATTGTATTGTGAGCACGACGGATTTTTTTATGCCTATTGTAGACGATCCGGCGACGTTTGGAGCCATTGCTTCGGTGAATGCGATCAGCGACGTGTATGCCATGGGTGGTGAACCGGTGATGGCGATTGCCATCCTGGGATGGCCGATCAACAAAATACCGGCTGAAGTTGCAAAACTCGTGTTGGAAGGAAGCCGGAAAGTTTGCCGTGAGGCAGGCATCCCCCTCGCGGGTGGTCACAGTATTGATTGTCCCGAGCCGGTGTTCGGTCTGGCCGTGACCGGAAAGCTTCAAAAGGAAAATCTTAAACGCAATGACACAGCGCGTGTCGATTCGTTGCTGTACCTGACCAAGCCTTTGGGTATCGGTATTGTGACAACTGCCCAGAAGAAAGGCATCGTTCAACAGGAGCATTATCGGCGGGCTGTTGATACCATGCTGACATTAAACAAATTGGGTGCGGTAGCCGGAAAGCTTCCCTATGTAAGCGCGATGACAGATGTAACTGGGTTCGGACTGCTTGGCCATTTGTGCGAGGTATGTGACGGCAGCGGGTTGTCGGCGGAAATCGACTTTCATAAAATACCGCGATTCGATTTCCTGGATCATTACATCCAGCAGAAAAGTATACCCGGTGGTACAATCCGCAACTGGGACAGCTACGGTTCAAAGATCGGCGCCATCACCGACGATCAGAAAGCCATCCTTGCCGATCCCCAAACCAGCGGCGGCCTCCTCCTGGCCGTGGATGCAGGCAGTCAGCAGGAATTCGAAACCTTAATGCGCCAACACGGATATGACCTGAAGCCTTTTGGAAAATTGATCGATGCAAAAAGTTTTCTCATTACCATCAACCCTTGATTTCCCTCATTTTACAATATTCCACCATTCAACCATTCAATATTCAACCATTTCTCAGATAAGTACCATACTCAATATCCCCAGCAACATGATCACTTTGCAAAAGGAGCTTAGCACAGAAAAGTCCTTCTTCGTATCCGCGCGAATCAACCTGTACAGCATGAGCAGCAAAGGAATGAATAAAAAGATCACATAGTACGCCAGGGGCAATGCCTTGAAAAAATGATTCAGGATCACCACGGCAACGGCGAACACGGCCAGGATAAAGTAGATCAGGAACTTTGTCCTGCGCAATCCCCAAACGATGGGAAGGGTTTTACAGCCGAAGGTATTGTCACCCTTCAGGTCCTCCATGTCTTTAATGATCTCCCGTACCAGCGTCATGAAGAACGCAAAGCTTGCATAGATGATGATCAGCGCGCCGCCAGTGCGGTACCACACTTCAATGATATAGATCGACAAACCCGTGAGGACTGCTACCGTAAAATTACCCACGAACGGAAGACGCTTGAGACTGTTCGAATAGATCCACAGCAGGAATACGGACAGCGCATTCACGGCTGCCATCCCGAACGACAGGTACAAGCCGATCAACACGCCCATCCCGGAGAGCAACACATGAAACAGGATGGCATACCGCCGTGGAATACTTTTGCCGATCACGACCCTGTCCGGCCTGTTGATGTAGTCGATCTTGACATCGTAATAATCGTTGATGACATATCCCGCCGCGGCGATCATCATGGTCGACACCGTTAATAAAAAAAGATGGATGTCATCCAGCGTTTCCGGGCCTACAAGGAAGCGCGCCGTGAAGTATTGTGCCAGCGCAATGATCAGAAGATTGCCAAAGCGGGTCAACTTTAGCAGCGAGCGAATAAGATCTTTTATGGAGGTGCCTATACTTGCCATGGGTAACTATCATGGCAAAAATACGCAGCCTTAACCTAAGTTCTTAACCGGCCATCCCCTTCCCGCGGATACGCCGGCATCAAAACGCCAACGATAGCATGACGATATAATTCCTGCCCGCCTGGGGATAGTAGTAGTTCTCGCGGTACTGATCGCCGCCGCCCGCATAACCCCAGGTGTAGCCGTTGGATTCATATTCCTCGTTCAGGATGTTGTTAAAGATCACACTCAGGGCAAGCTTTTTCGCAAAGGACGGACTGATCACGTAGGACAGCCGCACATCGTTGACCAGGTACGGATCAATACTGCGGTCGGTGTTCGAAGTATTGTCCAGGTACTGGCGGCCGACATATTTTGTCAAGAGCGTCGCTTCAAGATTCTTCACCGGTGACCACGTTAACCCTGACGATGCCACTACTCCCGGCGAAAAGGAAATATCGGTGTCGGTGTACGTTGTTCTAACCTCATTGTAATCTTCCCAGTCTTCGCCGTAGTCGTAAATAATCTCCGTGAAATCGGAAATTTTGTTCCGGCTCAACGACAGGTTGGCATTCCATGAAAACTTATCCGAAAATTTCAGCAGCCATTCCAGTTCGATACCCATGCGGTAACTTTTGTCGACATTGGTACGAACAGACGCGCCGACGTCGTTCAGTTCGCCGGTAAGTACCAATTGGTTCTTATAGTCCATCAAATAATAGTTGATGTTGAACGCATACTTTGCGCCCGTGCGCTTGTAGCCCGCTTCAAGATTGCGCAACGTCTCATGCTTGGGCCGGCTGACACCCGGTGCATCTACAAAATCATCCCGCACAGGCTCGCGGTTGGCAATGCTGTAGGAGGCATACAGCTGCTCATTTTCACGAACGGTGTACACCACCCCCGCTTTCGGGTTGAAGAAATTGTAGTCAGCGTTAACATCCAGCAGGTTTTGCTCGTTCTCGATGCCGTACGTCTCATACGTGATGCGACGGAACTGCAGGTCGACGTAAGCGTTTAATTTTTCGGAGAACTGGTAGTTGTTTTTCAGGAACACATTGAAGTCGCGTTTGTCGCCGGTGTTAAAATAATACTGGTATTCTATCGGCACGACGCTCACTTCCGACCACAGTATCTCGCCAAAATGATCGCCATCATACCGGTTCCACGATCCGCCCAGGATGGAATTTAAATTACCTTTCTCATAGTTCAGCGAATAAGTAATTCCATAAAAATGATTGTCCAGCCAGCGACGGCGAATAAAATCGGTCGAAGAAATGGTGTCATTGTCTTCCGTCGTACCGTCATCATCCTGGATCACGACATCGGGCAGACCATAGTCCGCGAAATCGCCATCGTATTTATACTCTTCATAGTAACCATTGCCGCGGGTATAGTGCAGCGAAGCATTGCCGGTGATATAATTACCGAGGCGTCGTGAAAAATGAAGCTGGTAGTGATCCTGCTGGTAATCGTCCACCTGGTTCTGATACGTGTAGGGATTGAACGTCCGGCTATCCGAGGTTAAAAGATTTTGCCGCTGTTCTTCATTCCATCCTTCATTGTAGACGGTGAGCTCCATCGCTTCGGCGTCGTTGTTCAGCCGCGATTCCGGCACGCCGTACCAGCTTTGATACGTGCGTTCTTTCCCGCCGAAAGCGATTGCTTTAACCATGGTCCTGCCGGCGTAATATCCTGCGGCAAAGTAATACGACTGCAGGTCGGAAGACGCGCGGTCGATAAAGCCATCCGACACAATACGCGATATCCTGCCATCCAGTACCCATCGGTTGTTCAGCAGGCCGGTGCCGAAGCTGAGGGTGTTCCTGAACGTACCGAACGATCCCGCGGAGGAGATGATCTCTCCGTAAGGGGTATCGTTCCGCGTGTTGGTTTGCAGATTGATGGTAGCACCAAATGCGCCTGCCCCGTTCGTTGACGTGCCCACACCCCTTTGTATCTGGATGCTTTTGGAGGATGACGCGATGTCCGGAATATCCACCCAGAAAGTTCCGAGCGACTCACTGTCGTTATACGGGATGCCGTTGATCGTAACATTGATCCGGGTCGCATCGCTTCCGCGGATACGCAAACCAGTATAACCCACACCCGTACCGGCGTCCGACGTAGTAACGACAGACGGCGTCCAGTTCAAAAGGAAAGGAAGATCCTGCCCGAAATTCTGTTTGCGGATAGCCTGCTGATCGACGTTGGTATACGTCGCCGGTGTTTTTTCATCCGCGCGCGTCGCGACGACGACAACTTCATCTGTCAGTTGATACGTTTCCTGCAGTACGATGGAAAGATCAAGATCGCGATCGACGTTAATGCGCTCGGACTTGTCTGCATAGCCGATGAATTTTACCCGCAGGGAATACTGACCTTGTGGTACTGAAAATCTGAACCCTCCCTCCGCATCGGTCACAACACCCGCACCCGTTTCAACAATCTGCACCGATGCGCCCACCAATGCCTGGTTACTTTCCGCATCGCGGACG
>DASPJC010000126.1:0-2661 GCA_035628815.1 Ohtaekwangia sp.
TATCACTATCTATGTACCCTCAACCCAAATCCATATGAAAAAACTATTAACGATTGCGGCACTCTTCTTTTCGCTACAGGCTTTTTGCCAGGGACAATTCCAGAAGGAAACGGCTGGATCGGTCGCCTATGCGTCCGACCACGTGATGCAGCTTGCGAAAGCTATTCCCGCGGATAAGTACAGCTGGAGTCCGCAGACCGGCGTGCGTTCTGTAGCCGAGGTTTGTGCGCATATTATCTCAGCAAATTACTTCTTTGCCTCCAAGCTGGGTGCAAAGGTCCCTGAAGGTGTCAACATGGAAACACTGGAGAAAGACCTCAAAACGAAGGATGCTATAGCGGCTGAGCTGAAAAGGTCTTACGATCTCGTGATCGGCGCCATTAAGAGCACGCCGGATGCGTCGCTGCCTACCAAGGTAGAGTTCCCGTTTCCGGGCGAGTACACGAACATGTCTGCGATTCTGATCGTCCTGGCCCACTCAAACGAGCACCTCGGGCAACTGATCGCCTACGCGCGTTCGAATAAGATCACGCCCCCCTGGAGCGAAAAAAATTAATAAGGACTGAAGAATGGCCGGGTTGATACCTGGCCATTTTTCTGCAATGCACCTAAGTCCCCTCTCCTTTCATAAATACCTTTATTCTGATGCTCATCCAAGAAAAACCACTCCACCACTGGATCGACAATTTCTACGGCTACGGATCGTGGCAGGCGAAGATGTGGTTCGTTGGCTATGAAGAAGGTGGTGGCGATCTGCCGGAGGAAGTTGCGGACAGAATCAACTATTTTCACAGCACTTACCCTGCAGCCCAGCCCACCCTGTGCGATGTCCGCGCACTCTACAGGAACATTACTTTCAGGGCAGAGGGTCCCAAAGCGGGCCTGTACACCAACCGTTACGACTACCGCTTCAGCAACAATGCCGTACAGCACGGGGTGTGGAAAAATCTTATCGCTTTTAAATGCGGCTACAGGAACGAAGTGCTACCCGACCTGTTGGCGTATCAAAAGGAATTCCTTGCGCTGCCATCAGCACAGCAGGAGGCGTTGATACCGCTTTACCCGTTGCCGAGTCCGCACAATCACGCATGGTATTACAGCTGGCTTGATTTGCCGCAGTTTGGCTTTCTTAAAAGCCGTGCTTTATACCAGGATCGCGTATATCCGGATCGCGTGCGAACCATCCTCACCCGTATTGCTGCGTATAAACCAGAGGTTGTTTTGATGTATGCCATGAACAACATCAACGCCCTTAAGGCGTCCGTGCTGGAGTTTTTTCCGACAGCAAAATTCAGCATGGTCAAAGCTGTAAAGCAACAGATTCCGCAGCATCACCGTGCGGACCTGGATGATACGATTTTGCTGGTCACTACCCAGCTTCCAGCCTTACGACATAATCGCGTCGAAACGGGGTTTGATTGGTACGCTTTTGGAAAACGGGTGATGGCCGGTGCGCAGGGGTGAAAGTTCAAGCCGATCAATCACCAGCGGGTTGCTTTTGGAAAAAAGGCGTCACCCTCCGCGCTTCTACCAAACATTGCGACGGTTGCCGTGGGCAATGTTTAGAATGCCTCACAGTCGATCGGACGACACCTAATCTACCAACGCATCTTTCAACAGCTGATCATCTGCCACAATTGCCTTTGGCATTACAACCCTTCCCTCTTCGTTAAGCACCATGTAACGCGGTACCCAATCCAGGACGATGTAGTTTGCAAGCGGATTTTTCCAGCCGTCTTCAATACGATAATGGTCACCTTTGATACCGAAACGGCTTATGGCGGAGCGCCACTTTACTTCACTATCGTCCACCGAAAGAAATAAGTACACGACGCCTTCACCTGTTGTTTTTTTCAGCTCCTCCAGCTTCGGCAACCCGACAATGCAATCCCGGCACCACGACGCCCAGATATCGACGACGAGCTTTTTGCCGTGATACAATGCCAGGACATCCGAAAACTTCACCCTGCTCCCATCCGGCTTCGCCACTGAAATCGCCAGCACGCTGTCAGGGAATGCCTGCTTCACAACATAGTCGGGAACAGGCTGATGCTGGCCAAAAGAAGAAAGTGCGAGACCCAGTGAAAGCCCGGCGGATATCAGAAATGTACGCATGTAGAGATTTTCAGGTCTGCAAGATACATTTCAAATTCGCACTGACAATAAGGTCAGGCACGCTGGTCTCGTCAGCTGTTCCTTAACGTATCCACCGGATTCCTTCTCGCCGCCCGGAATGATTCAAAACTGACCGTCAGCAGAGCAATGAGAAATGCCGCTAATCCCGCCATTAAAAACACCCCCACGCCAGGCGAAATTCGGTATGCATATCCTTCAAGCCACTGCATCATTCCGTAATATCCCAACGGTATGGATATACCGAACGAAATAACAATCAGCATGAGATACTCCTTCGAAAGCAGGCCGACAATACTTTCTACCGAGGCGCCGACAACCTTGCGGATCCCGATCTCCTTTGTTTTCCGCTCTGCCATGAAAACCGACAATCCATACAATCCCAGGCAGGAGATCACCAGCGCTATCGTTGTCGAGATCGCCAGCATTGACGACGTGCGGTCTTCTGCCGTATAAAGGGATTTTATATTTTCTTTTAAGAAAACCGTTTCAAAGGGCGCATCGATGACCCTTTCATCCCAGATCTCC
>DASPJC010000127.1:0-24621 GCA_035628815.1 Ohtaekwangia sp.
TGGGATGGATCGTTACTTTCACGATCAAGGCCCTGAATCTTGTCGTCTTTACCATCGAAGGTTTCCCGTATAGCCAGGTCGATAATATTTTCTTCACAACATTCCAGTCCGTTGTCCTCGCCGCGGTGCTGGTCGCTGTACTGCTCCTTATGCGGCAGAGGCATTTTCATTACTTCATATTAACATCCGGGCTTGTGCTGGTCCTCGTCGCGAGTCAGTGGCAATACTTCATCGGTCAAAACCAGCCGAAACTGATGGTGTATGATGTCGCCAATCATTCCGCTATTGATTTTATGGATGGTGGTGTAGCGGCGTATGTTATCGATTCAGCGTTGATGAAAGATGAAAAGAAGATTGGTTTTCACATCCACGGTGCGCGGCTTATCAACCAGGTTCATGCAACAGTGCCGGTGGAAAATACGCAGATGATTCGTCCGGTGCCGGCTGGAATGATCGCGCGATGGAAAAACGCAACGATCCTGATACTGGAAAACGAAACCGGTTTTTACCCGGACATGAAGGTGGACTACCTGATCGTTTCCAATAACGCGGTTCGAAGCCTGGAACATGTATTGCGGCACATTACACCAACGACGATCATCCTGGATGGCAGCAATTCTTTTTATGTTGCCGAGCGACTCCAAAAGGAAGCTGAACAACTTAATGTTACCTTGCACTCAGTAAGACACGCCGGATTCTTTCAAACAACCATAGCGCTATGAACCTCGAATATTCCGTTACCAACAGTATTGGTTATATTACGATGAACCGCCCCGACAAGCGCAATGCGTTGAGTTACGAGCTGATCAGCGAATTGAAACAGGCTTTTGGAAGGGCGGAGCAGGACGCCATGGTCAAAATTATCGTACTGCGCGCGAACGGGGAATCGTTCTGTGCGGGCGCGGATCTGTCGTATCTTCAGCATCTGCAAAGTAATTCTTACGCTGAAAACCTGGCGGATTCCAATCACCTGAAGGAACTGTTCCTGCAGATCTATACGCTTAAGAAAGTAGTCATTGCCCAGGTACAGGGTCATGCGCTTGCCGGTGGTTGCGGACTTGTAACGGTTTGTGATTTTGCATTCGCCGTCCCGGAAGCGAGGTTCGGTTATACGGAAGTGCGTATCGGCTTTGTTCCTGCTATTGTGATGGTATTCCTGCTGCGCAAGATCGGGGAAGCCAACGCAAAGCAACTGCTCCTGAGCGGCGAGCTGGTGAAAGCCGATCATGCCCAGCGGGTAGGATTGATCCGAAACACAGTACCCGCCGATAAACTTGCAGATGAAGTATACGCCTTTGCCCAGCTCCTCCTTGTTTCCAACTCAACGCATTCCATGATGCTTACGAAAAAGATGATCGCCGAAGTTCAGTCGATGAATCTTTCCGAGGCATTATCCTTTGCTTCATCGGTGAACGCCGAAGCCCGCGCCAGCGATGATTGTAAACGTGGGGTTGCAGCATTTTTGAATAAGGAAAAAATTGTATGGTAACTTTTCAGGCCTTGGGTCTTTGGACCTTTGGGTGGGGTAGGAGGTATCGGCATTCGGAAGCGTATTTGAAGATTTAAAGCGACTCCGTGCATTGGGCTCAGGACTCGGGCCTTTCAGGATATCTACGATCATTTTAAGAATCAGCACGAGGCTCGAAGCGGCCGCTATGCTATGACTTTTTAGCGATTCGCAACTGCCATCCATCGTCATAAACCAGCATTCCTTCATCGACCATTTCCCGTACGACGTCCACGAAAAGCTCGTGATCAGCCGGTGCAATGATCTCTTCGAGCTGCTCAACCGTCAACGGTTTTTTGGCAATAACATTTTTTATTTCCTGGTATAAGCCCTCGTATTCCAAAATGTTTTCCTTCTTTCGCTGATTGATGCATACATCGCAGATGCCACAGGTCTTGTACGTTACTTCATTGAAATAGTCCTGGATTACCTGCATCCTGCAACGGTGTGTTAAGCGCACGTAGTCCACCATAACTTTCATCTTACCGACGACAAGTTTTTTCCTTTCTTCCATTCGCCTGACATCCAGCGGCAGCCGGTCTGCGTCCTGGCGGGGAAGAATGAATGTTACCTGCGGTTTATCCCTGACCGGTTCATAGTGAACGATGCGCATCTCGTGCAAATGCTTCAGGATCCCGATCGCCTTGTCAGTAGATATTTTTAAACCTTTAGCGAGATAAGGCTCTGATATTTTTACGAATCCCGAAAACAGTTCGCCGCCATACAACCGCATCAGCATTTTGATCACCGGATCGAACGCGGCCTGCGCAACCTGAAATTCATAGAGGCGAGCCTTGTCGGCCATCACCCGCAAGTGTGAAGGATTATAAAAGCTTTCGTTGAATTGCAGGATACCTTCTTCCTCCAGCTTTTTCAGCGCTACATATACCTCGGCATTGTGAAAGTGAAAGCGCTCGGCAAAGTCCTGTAAATCAAAATCGAAACTTTCCCCCTCGCTGCTCCCGACGGCCAGTTGGTAGTAGTTTGCAAGCGCCTGATACATTTTCCGGAGGGTTTCTGGCGAAGGTTGCGACTGGGCGGTCTTGAATTCAAGATTGGTGATATCCGACGGATGGTACAGGATGACAGCAAAAGCACGTTCGCCGTCCCGTCCTGCGCGCCCGGCCTCCTGGTAATACGATTCCATATTTTCGGGCAGGTCAAGGTGGATGACGACCCGCACATCCGGTTTGTCGATACCCATGCCGAAAGCATTCGTGGCAACCATCACCCGTGTCTTGTTCTGGATCCATTCATCCTGCCGCTTCGTCCTGTCTTCGAACGATAACCCCGCATGATAAAATGAAGCCGATACATTTCTTTTATTAAGCCAGCCCGCGATCTCCTGTGTGCCTTTTCGTGATCGGACGTATACGACTGCAGTGCCGTTCACCTTTTGCAGGATCTCGAACAACTTCTTTTCCTTCTGCTCTGTTTGCCGCACAACAAACGAAAGGTTATCGCGTGCAAAGGACCGCTGGAATACACCCGCGTTTTTTTTGAATGCCAGCTTTTCAATGATATCATTCTTGACCTGGTCGGTGGCCGTCGCCGTAAGGGCGATCACCGGCACGTCAGGTTTCAGCTCACGGAGTGTCGGTATTTTCAGATAGGGTGGACGAAAATCGTATCCCCACTGCGAAATGCAATGTGCTTCGTCCACGGCGATCAGTCCAACGTTCATTTGTTTGACGCGCTCAATGAACAGTTCCGTCTGCAGTCGCTCCGGTGATACATACAGGAATTTTATCGGCCCGTAAATACAGTTATCAAGCAATACATCGATCTCCTGGCGGCTCATCCCGGAGTGAATGGCAACCGCGAGGATGCCTCGTTTTTTCAACTGCTCAACCTGGTCTTTCATCAGTGCGATCAACGGCGAGATCACGATACACAACCCGTCCAGGATCATTCCGGGAACCTGGAAGCAAACAGACTTACCACCGCCCGTCGGAAGCAGCGCCAGCGTATCATTACCCGCCAACGCAGAAGCAATGATCTCTTCCTGAAGCGCCCTGAAACGGGAATGCTTCCAGTATTTCTGGAGGATATCTAAAGGTGTTTCCAATTACAGCAAGATAGTAAATTAGGCCTTAGGGCTTGGGCCTTAGGGCTTAGGGCTTAGGACTTAGGACTTTGGACTTTGGACTTGGGACTTTGGGGCTTAGGACTTGGGATTAGACTTTAGGGAGTAGTTAAGCTTGGAGGAAAAAGCCAGTAGCCAGCACCCTTGCAGCCTCCCCGAACCTTAAACCCGAAACCTTAAACTCGAAACCCTAAACTCGAAACCCGAAACTCTAAACCCGAAACCCGAAACCCTAACCCCGCATTTTGATACGATGCATAACCGAAAACCGCAGCACATGTCGGTGGTAGAATTCGTCGCGGCCAAAGCGTTGCTGGTAAATGTAAATGTATCCCGCTTCAAGCGAAAAGTTTTTATTCAGTACAAATTCGCCCGTGGCGTATACCCGGTTCTGGTCGAATGTATTCTTGTGATTGTTGAACATGATCTCGTCAGCCAATCGAAGGCCGATCGAAGTTTTATGATCAACTTTTTTTAGCGGTATAACGGCCTGAAACCGGTAGCGCATCCGCAGCACATGGTTGGATTCCTGAAAAACGTTCTGGTCAGGGTCGGATTGCAGGAAGCGATTATCGATGCGTATGCGGTTTATCAAAAGGATCTTCCCGGCATGATGCTCGTAACTTGCTTCAATGACCGGCCGGATTTCGGACGTTCCCCTGTCGTAGCCCAGTTCGGGCTGCTGCGCAAAGGCCAGGGAGTATGTAAGGCCGGCAGCGAGATCCCAGGGGCCTCTTTTGTAGTGCAACCTTGAATGGAATATCAGCTGACTGGCTACATCCGGATCAAAAAAACGGCGGTTGTCCACCTCGTTCGTCCAGTAGACCGAAGGTGAAAAAATCAGCTGGTTCTGGTAACGTATCCAGTAGATCGCTTGGGTAAAACTATCCTGTTGGCCATATGCGGCATATGACAGCACGATAGCAATAAAAAAAGTGGTGGCCTTTTTCAATGCTGGGAAATTGTCGGTATTGTTACTTTGTGAGGAGCTCCTGTGCATTTTCGCGCGCCACTTTGGACGGTTTTGCGCCGCCGATCATTTTAGCGATCTCTTCGACGCGTTCCTCCGCTGTAAGCTGACGGATCGTACTCATGGTCTTCGCCGCTGTATTGTCTTTGTATACGAAATAATGGACATCACCTCTGGCTGCGATCTGCGGCAGGTGCGTAATCGTGATCAGCTGATGCCGTTCAGCCATCGTTTTCATCATGGCGCCAAGCTTCATTGAAACTTCTCCCGAAATGCCACTGTCGATTTCATCCAGCACCAGCGTCGGCATCGCCGTTTTCTCTGCCATCACATATTTGATGCAAAACATCACGCGGGAGAATTCTCCGCCCGAGGCCACCTGCGAAAGTGCTTTCGGCGCAATTCCCTTGTTGGCGCTGAACAGGATCTCGATCCTGTCAATGCCCGTGGGCGAGGGCGCTGTCAGGCGGGATTCGATCTGGAGATTTGTTTCCGGTATCCCGAGCTCACGCAGTAATTTTATAAGTTGTTTGCACAACGGTGAGAATGCCTTCTGCCTGGCCTCGCTTAACCGTGCTGCGGCCGACCGTACTTTTCTTTCTGCTTCGTCAAAAGCTGTTTTGAACTTCGCCAGCGCTTCATCCAGGTTGGACGTGATGTTGTTCTTTTCCGTCAGTGCTTCCTGGAGATCCAGCAGCTCCCGTACGCTGCCCCGCTTATGTTTTTTAAGCAGGTTGTATAACGTGCTGAGTCTTTCGTTAACCACCGCGGCGCGCTCGGGATCGAATTCCACAGCGCTTTCCTCGCGCTCCATTTCATTGATCACATCGTCCAGTTCGATAATCGCCGCTTCAAGGCGCGCCAGAATAGATTCATACTGCGGTGCATATTGAACAATGGCGTTCAAATGCTGACGGGCTTCCTTTAATCCTTGCCGCGCCGGAAATTCACTGGTACTCAGGGCGCCCAGTGCCTGATGAAACCGGGTCTTGATCTCTCCCGCGTGCTCCATTACATTAAGCTCAGTCTCAAGCTTCTCCTGCTCACCATCTTCCAGGTTTACCTTGACAAGCTCTTCGAGCTGGAAGGCAATGTAATCGGATTCCTGCCGTAAAGTTTCCGCTTCGGTGACAAGCTTTTCATAATCGGCTTTTGCTTTTTGAAACGCTGTCCACAAAGCATTGTAATCCTCCACCAGACTGCTGTTGCCGGCATACGTATCGATCAGCTTTAACTGGAACGACTGACTGGCCAGCTGCAGTGTTTCGTGCTGGGAATGAATATCCATCAGCAGGCTGCCGATCTTCTTCATCACCTCCAGTGTAACAGGCGTATCGTTAATGAACGCGCGTGATTTCCCTCCCGGACTGATCTCGCGGCGGATGACGGTATTGTCATCATAGTCGAGATCCTCAGCCTTGAACAACCCCTTCAGTTTGTAATTTCCGATCGCAAATACTCCTTCGGTCACGCATTTCTCCTGCTCGTCCCATAACACTTTCGTGTCTGCACGGTTGCCCATAAGCAGCCCGATCGCACCCAACATGATGGATTTTCCGGCCCCCGTTTCCCCGGTCACCACGTTGAGGTGCGCAGAGGGTTCCAGCTCCAGGTGCTTGATCAATGCATAATTTTTTATGGTGAGGTGCGTGAGCATCAGACGTTCTTATCAAAATAAAGTTCTGCGACTTGTGCCAGCGGAAAAACAGAACGTTTAAGCCGCATGTCGCGAAGAATGATGGATTCCCTTTTCACCCCTTCGATTTCGCCGGTGCGCGTTGTGCTGTCGCGGAGGACGATATTTATTTTTTTTCCAACGAATTCACTGATCCGGTTGCTGATTTCCCCGGGATCGCTCAATCGTAATTGTTTCGTGCTCATGGAAAATATAAAGTATCGCTAAGCTGGCTAAAACGGATGGGTTATCCAAAAAAAGAAACCGGATTAGTTCTGGATGATCTTATCGTAGCTGGAACGGTTGGAAGGGTCGATCGAAGTAATGATATCATAGGCTTCGCGCCGTACCTGGATGTTGCCGGTGCTGAAGATATTGCCGAGCTCTTTTCCTTTCGCATCGAAAAAACTGACGATCAGTACAGCGGTGGGGTTGATATCCCTCACCTTTTTAATATCGCGCAATCCCTTCAGGATGACCTCCCGGCTTTTGTCGGCGTCCTGGTCAAAGGTATCGAGGCCCAGGCGGTGATATGCATAAAGCGCCTTACGCAGATCTGTCATCTGCGGGTTGTTGAAGTTCTCGACGATCCAGTACCGGTTCCGGTTGCTGCCGAGCGATTGCCATCCCGGCATGTTTGACTGCTGGGCATTATTGACGACCTGCAACGCGCGCTGAAAGTATGGTGTTCCGCCCAGTTCACTGAAAGTATCGTAGTCGACGCCAATGATCAGGTAGGCGTAGACCGCCAGCATAGAGGTCAGGTTCGTGGTGAACGTGTTGTCATTGTATTCCAGCGGGAGTGACTCGATGTATTCAAATTCCCAGTCGCGGTCGGCAAAATTAAAGACCAGGGTGGAGTAGTTCGTGTTGTAGACGGGCCGTGCAGACTGTACTTGTACCGAAGCGGCAAAACTTCCAATGGTTGGCATTTTTGTGATGGTGATCAACATATTGCAATTGATCTTCTCATGATTTTTGTAGGAGTCGTTGGTCCATTTCCGGGTGTTCATGAATTGCTCGACAGAATTTTTCATGTCGCGGAAAATGCCGCGGTCGGAAGTCTGAACCTGCGTGGCATTGATGGTTACGGTACAGTTCAACTCCTGTCCCTGTACAAAGCAGGGAGCCATGAGCAGGCAGAACAGGAATATTTTTTTAATCATGTATCTGTTGAATGATCGCCGTGACGATGTCGTCGGCGACCGCTTTTTTGTCTTTCAATGCAAACGTCGAAACCTGTTTCTTCCGGTCGATGATCGTTACCTTGTTGGTATCGTGCCCAAAACCCGCACCTTTGTCATTCAGTGAATTCAAAACGATCAGATCGAAATTTTTGGCTTCCATCTTCTGCAGTGCGTTCACCTGCTCGTTATCGGTTTCCAGCGCGAAGCCTACAATAACCTGGCCGTTGTGTTTCAATTTTCCCAGGGAAGCAGCGATATCCTGCGTTTTTGTCAGCGCCAGGGACATGGTCTCTTCTTTCTTTTTTATTTTTTGCGACGCCTTCTCAACGGGCTTGTAATCTGCTACCGCCGCAGCGAGAACAGCAATGTCGGCCTGCGGAAAAAATTCTTTGCAGGCATTGTACATCTCTTCTGCCGAGATCACCTTTTTAACGTTGACGCGGGGGTGTTTGGTATGTTCATGCGTCGGCCCCGTTACCAGGTAAACGCTTGCGCCCTGGCCGGCGAGTGCTTCCGCAATTGCGTAACCCATCTTTCCGCTGGAATGATTCCCGATAAAACGGACCGGGTCAATGGCTTCATAGGTGGGGCCGGCTGTTACCAGTACTTGCTTGCCTGACAGCTTCTGACCCCCGGAGAAATATTTTTCGAGATACCCGACGATCGCTTGGGGTTCTGCCATGCGACCATTGCCCGTAAGACCACTGGCGAGTTCACCAAAGGCAGAGTCAATGATGATGTTGTTGTAGGATTTTAATTTTTCAAGATTGCCTTGCGTGGAAAAATGCTGCAGCATATCGAGGTCCATCGCCGGGGCTACAAAAACCTGGCACCGTGCGGAGAGGTAGACAGCCTGAAGGAGGTTGTCGCACAATCCATGCGCCATCTTTGAAATCGTGTTGGCAGTTGCCGGCGCGATGAGCATTGCGTCGGCCCATAACCCCAGTTCGACGTGGTTGTTCCAATGACCGGTTTTGTGATCACCGAAATCTGTCAGTACAGGATTTTTTGATAGTGTCGAAAGCGTAAGCGGCGTAATAAAATTGTGTGCTGCGTCGGTCATGATAACCTTCACTTCAGCGCCGGCTTTAACGAGAAGCCTGATCACGATAGCTGCTTTATAGGCAGCAATGCCGCCACAAACCCCTACAATGATCTTTTTACCCGCAAGCATCGGGAAGGACTAGTTTTCCTGGTTCACTTCCTCGTCACCGCGCATTCTGAAGGCCAGCTGGTTTTCCAGAAATTCTTCAATCGCTGTATTGGTGGGTTTCGGCATGCGCTCGTAAAATTTGGAGATCTCGATCTGCTCGCGATTTTCAAAAACTTCTTCGAGGTTATCGACGGTTGTGGCAAACTCGGCCAGCTTGTTGTTCAGCTCTTCCTTCAGGTTCACCGCGATCTGACGGGCGCGCTTTGAAATGACCACAACAGAATGATATACATTACCCGTAGGGGCGGCGATCTTTTCTACATCACGTGTAACAATGGATGATTGGGCTGCCATAAAATTTAAATGTTTGTGTTTTTCGATTTATTTAACTTGTCCAGGCTTTCAGCGTATAACTTTTCCGCTTCTTTCAGGAACTCACTTTCCGGGTACCGGTCGACGAATTCCTTATAGTGCTCTACAACGCCCTTATACCGTTCGGGTTGTTTTGACGCAATGCTTTGCAACGCCAGCCGATATTCCGATACGATAACGAGATAATAGGCTTCCTCCAGCAGATCTGAATCAGGAAAATTATCCTTGAAATTATTCAACGCGACAATGGCGGCTTTATAGCTGCGCATCTTGAAATACTGGTATGCATTGTCAAATCCTTTTTTCTCCAGTTTGTCATGCGTGGTAAAGATCACCTCGATGGCTTTCTCGCGGAACGAACTGTTGGGATAGCGATTCAGGAACTCCTGCATCGCAGCCATGGCGTCGATGCTGCTCGTCTGGTCGAGGTTCACCCGCGGCGATGACGCGTACAGTGAATAAGCATACATGTAACGCGCTTCTTCCGCAGATGCGCTACGGCCGTAGGTTTCGTAAAAAGTCTTGAACTGTTCGGAGGCAAGCAGGTAATACTTTTCATAAAACTGGCAGTAGGCGAGGTTAAACTGTACCTTTTCGCCTTCCGGCAACCCTCGTACGATGGGTAAGATCTGCTCGAACAGAACGGAAGCCTTGTAGTAGTCCTTCTTTTCGTAATAATTCAGCGCTGCCTCGTATTTTACCCGCCAATCCTGGCTTTTTTCGATTTTCCTGAATTTACTGCACGAGGCAACCAGCAACAGCATGATTAAAACGCCTGAAAATGATAGTCCTTTCCGCATAAGCCCGCAAATATAACATTAAGACCTTATTCTGAAAAACGGGATTTTCCCGCAGGATGAGGATGGAACCAAGCCGTTAAAAGTTGTTATTTTCTCACAATGAGTTTACGGGTCATGACGCCCTCATTGTTCAGGTAAAGGGTATAAAAATAGATCCCGGCACTCAGATCATCGGTTTTGATGCGAAGGATCGTTTCGGAGGATGGCAACTGATATTCACCGACCACATTTCCCAGGATGTTATACACCATGATCTTCGCTTTTACCTGATCATCAAGCACTTTGTAGTCGACAAAAGCATTTTCAACGATGGGATTGGGATAAACATCGTGAAGCGTGATCACCTTGGAATTGTAAATGGATTGTTTTTCAGGTTTTTCCTCGACCGCGAAGTGAATGTCAAATTCACTGATTGCCGCAGGCTGAGCCTTGTTAAAAACCAGGTATCGCACCGTACTCACCCCGGGAACCAGGCCCGCTTCAAGGCCGATCTGGAAACTGCTGAGTGTTTGTCCCGGCTCGACTTTGACAATATAATCTTCAATTTTCTGATCGAAACAGTCATTTCCAAGGCAAAAAAAGCTTTTTTGAGTGCTTCCGATCTGGGCGTCGACTTTGCGGATGATGAGCGTGACCGGTTTGTCAGAGGTGTTTTTAAAGCGAACGGGGGCCTTTACGATTTCGCCGATGTAACCTTTGTAGGATTCCTGTAGGCTGACTATTTCGAACCCCTGGCCAGACAGGCGTCCGGCAGAAAGGGCAAGAATAGCCAACAACAAGAACTTCCTCATAAATCCGACATAGTTTCACAAAAGTTAAACTTTTTCAAGGATTGTCAGTAATACGAAGTCGTTTTTTTCGTTCTGCTGGGCGATTTTTTTAACCGGAAACGTTTGCGGCGGTTTTAAGGGGTAAAAGGCGCCCGCAATGGCGGCTTTACGACGTCATCTCGTTTGGGTTTTTGCTCTTCCATCCACGAAAAACCTTTCAATTGCATGTCTTCAGGCTTTAATTCATGGGGCGGGATAAAATTTGCGTCCGGCTTCACGTAGAAACTCAGGTTGTTAACCTTTCCGTTCACAAACCGAATGGTGATGTAACTGCAGATGATCTTGTTCATGCCCATGGCCGAATTCGTCTTTTCATCGAGCGCGAAATACAGGCTTTCACCATTGCCTTCCACCAATACATTGTTGATTCGCTTATCCCGGAAAAAAGCAGTCATCTTTCGCCCCTTAATCTGGTTGAAATTAAAAAGGGTGTCACGGGAGATTACGAAGGCATTTGCGATCATAAAGATCCTGTCGATGGTATTATTCTTCATCAGAATATTGATCGAGTCCGCTGTCATCTGATTTCCTTCCGACCATAACACCGGGTCTTTATAGAAGTAGAGCGTGGAGTCAGCGATCCTGTATTCGAGCGAATCGGCCAGTCCCTGCATATCCTTTTTGAAGATCTTCACATTGTTGTAGGCCAGCAAACGCTTCTTTGCCGGATCCGGACTATCAATCGACACCAGCGTGTCGGCACTGATGAAAAGGGTGTCATTACCTTCCGATACCTTCGCCAGGTAAGCACCGTCGTATACCTTCGACAATCCCTGCCCCTTGTAATAGTCTGCTGCCTGACCGTAAATGGTAAGATTCTCATTCTTGTAGGTCATTACTACATTTTTCCGGAACAGGTATTTTTTCCGGATGTCATCAAGCTTGTACGTCTCGGCGTCAAGTTTGTACTCCGGTGTCTCGGCACTGGCGACGTCAAGCACCGATTGTTTCGTGGTGGTCTGGTAGAAACCGTTCTCATAAACGATCGTACTGCTGTCCTGCCTGTTGACCACCGTTGTCGGTGTTCTGAAATAAATAATTTTTGTTCTCGAATTGTACTGGAGGCTATCGGCGGTCATGGTATAATCCGGGTTGACAACCTTGACGGTTCGTTTGAACGAAGCCATGTTCGAGTTTACATCGTAGTAGCCTTTGCGGCTGGTCAGTACATTGATGCTATCCACCAACCGGCCACCATTGTAGTAGTATGCAAGGTTGCGCGGGCGTTCATAATCGAGATAATCGGTGTATAGCGTCGCCGTTGCCAATTTCGTGAACACCACGTCGTCGCGCAGCTTTGCTTTGCGCGTGTTGCCGTCGTACTCAAGCTTTTTAGAAACAATTGTTACCGAGTCACCTTCCGTGATCCGTACATGTCCGAACGCCTCCACGAAATTTCTTTTCTTATAAAGGTAGGCCGAGTCGCAATAGATGGTCGTATTACTCTGCTCCATGACCACATTGCCTATGAGTTTGTCAAATCGTTCATCGCCAAGCCGGGCGCCCTGCAGTTTGTCGGCCTTTCTGAGCTTGAGTCTCTTCTGTGCCATGGCAGGTGCCGCGATGAGGAACATCAAAAACAGTAGCGCAACGGTGCGAAAAACTGCAGGATTCCGGGTGCTGGATGCTGGATTCTGGATGCTGGATTCTGGATGCTGGATCATGCCTGCCCGGTGCACACAGGAGCCGGCGCTGGCAGGCGGGGATGCTGGCTGGATGTTGGATGTTAGAGGTTGGATGATGGATGGTAGATGCTGGAGGTCAGGAATCGGATGCTGGATTGCAGACCGCCCTGAAAGCGCAGCCTTTTCCGACGAATTTATGACGATCCCAAAATTTCTTGCCCTATGTACTAAACCACTATTCATAAACAAACCACCCTTAAACCTTAAACTTTAAACCTTGAACCTTGAACCCTGAACCCTGAACCTTAAATTCTAAACCTGTAAGCAAGCTACAAAATTCGTACTTCGCGCGTTATTTGTAACTTTTAGCCGTGCTTAAGCAATTTCTGAACCACATTGACCAACATAAATTATTTCATCCGGCGGACCGGGTGCTGCTGGCCATCAGCGGTGGCGTGGATTCCATGGTAATGCTCGGTCTTTTTAAGGAAGCCGGTTTCCAGGTTGGTGTTGCTCATTGCAATTTCCAGCTGCGGGGTGCGGATGCTGCCGGTGACGAGGACTTTATAAAGACAGCATGCGCGGCGCTTGGCGTTCCTTTTTTTGTCACGCGTTTCGATACGCAGGCATATGCCAGTCAGAATCATTTGTCCATCCAGATGGCTGCGCGGGAATTGCGTTACACCTGGTTTACCACATTAATGAACGATCATGCTTATCAATACCTGGCCACGGCGCATCACCTGAACGACGCGATCGAAACCACGGTCCTGAATTTAGTGCATGGCTCAGGCGTGGAGGGACTATCCGGTATTCCCGTGCGCAACAACAAAACCATTCGCCCTTTGTTATTTGCGTCCCGTGTAGAAATTGAAAGGTATGCAAAGGAAAATAAAATTGACTGGCGGGAAGACCGCAGCAACGCGACGGACGATTATCAACGGAACTTTATCCGTCACCACATCGTGCCAAAGTTAAAAGAGATCAACCCGTCGCTGGATGGGACTTTGAGCGGTAGCCTGGCGCAAATAAAAGGGGAGGCTGAGCTGGCCAACCTGGGCGCGGCAGCATGGCAGGCAAAGCATGTGCAAATTTCGGGCGACAGGACCGTCATCGGCAAGGCGGGATTCAATGAACTCCGGCAGGGTGCGGTTATGTTATGGCGAACGGTGAGAACGCTGGGCTTCAATTATGATACCTGTGTGGACGCGATCGCCTCGTTGGATGGCCAGCCGGGTAAAAGGTTTTTGTCACCGTCCCATCAGATGGTATTGGACCGGCATCACTTCATTGTTACGCCGCACGCGGACTTCTGGAAAGATACGATCATACAGGAAGGACAGTCGGATGCTTTCCTCGGGCCCTGGGCGATGCGTATCAGTATGCGGAACGATGTTACGCCTTCGTCGGAAAGCAATGAGGCCGTCCTGGATGCCGGCAAACTCCGGTTCCCCCTGGTATGGCGCCAGTGGAAACCCGGCGATACTTTTTATCCGCTCGGGATGGAACATAGCAAGAAACTGAGTGACTTTCTGATCGACAATAAAGTATCGGTAGCGGATAAAGGGTATGTAACAGTACTCCAATCAATGAATGAGATCATATGGGTGGTCGGGTACCGGGTTGATAACCGTTATCGCATTACGAACCAGACCACGCAGGCGATCGTTTTCTCGATACGCCCATATTTTGTATAATATCCTTTTTCTTTGCCCTGTGGATTGATAAATTTGGCGCCGGTTCATCACGGCTGAATTTTAAACGTGCTGATATTCAATCTGATATTGTTTAGTTTGAAACTCCATATTCATTCCGCCGCGGATCCATCCATAAGCTTATTACTTAAATCCATATTTCTATGAAAATAACTGTAGTTGGCGCTGGCAATGTTGGCGCTACCTGTGCCGATGTGCTGGCCTACCGCGAAGTGGCCAACGAGATCGTTTTGATTGATATTAAAGAAGGTCTTGCCGAAGGAAAGTCGCTCGACATCTGGCAGAAAGCTCCCATCGATCTCTACGATAGCCGTACGATCGGCGCCACCAACGATTATGCAAGAACCGCCGGGTCAGATGTTGTTGTGATCACTTCCGGGTTACCCCGCAAACCAGGGATGAGCCGCGACGACCTTATCGGAACCAACGCCGGTATCGTAAAGTCGGTGACGGAAAATATTGTCAGGCATTCTCCCGATGCAATTATTATTGTAGTATCAAATCCGCTGGACGTCATGACGTACCAGGCGCACCTTACATCGAAATTTCCACGCACGCGGATCATGGGTATGGCGGGCATTCTCGATACCGCGCGGTACCGTGCATTCCTGGCAGAAGCCCTGAACGTTTCTCCGAAAGATATCCAGGCGATGCTATTGGGTGGTCACGGCGATTCCATGGTTCCCCTGCCAAGATACACCACGGTTTCCGGTATACCTGTAACCGAGCTTATAGACAAGGACAAGCTGACGGCGATCCTCGAGCGGACGAAAGTGGGCGGTGGTGAACTTGTGAAGTTAATGGGTACTTCCGCCTGGTACGCACCGGGATCCGCTGCGGCTCAGATGGTGGAGTCGATCATCAAGGATCAGCGTCGCATTTTCCCGGTTTGTGTAAAACTCGAGGGTGAATATGGCATCAAAGATTGCTACCTCGGCGTTCCGGTCGTCCTCGGGAAAAATGGTATCGAGAGAATTATCGAACTTGATCTGAACACGGAAGAAAAAGCGTTGCTGGAATCCAGTCGTAAGGCTGTGAGAGAAGTGATGGATGTCCTTGACAAGATCGGATAACGTCCGGTACCGCTTTGAACAAAAAAGCCGCCCCGATGTGAGGCGGCTTTTTTGTTTCGCTTTATTCCAGGATAAATGGCGGGACGAACTATGCTTCGTTTTTAGCGGATGCTTCCCTGAAGCTCAACCCTATCGTGCCGAGTAATACCAGTACCGTAACCCATGAGGTCGCCGTTGTTATTTTATTTCCCACAAAATATGCTTTCGGTTCAAACCTGAATTCAATCGTGTGCTTGCCCGCGGGAACGGGCAGTGCACGCAGCACGTAATCGGCGCGCATGATGGGTGTTTCTTTACCATCGATAAAGGCTTTCCATCCCTTCTCATAATAGATCTCCGAGAAAACCGCAAAGCCATCCACCTGCGACTCACTTTCATATTTAAGATAATTAGGCTTGTGCTCGATCTCCCGGATCACACTTGTGCTGTCGGGCGTAAAATCCGGCACCTTGAATTTTGACCGGTCGACCACGGCCACTTCACGCGTGTTGACCGTGCAAACTTTCTCAAGCTCCTCGGTGGGGGAATTGACGGCCATGACTTCTTTCACGAACCAGGCCGGTCCGTTCGCCTCAGGATTCCGGATCACCTGGTTTCGCTGTGCGCCATAGACCATGTATTTTACATTCAGCATATTGAGCGAGCTGTAATTTTCAAAGTTCAGTCCGCCGGATTGCGCGTCTTCAAAAAGTTTGACCGTCTGGCGCTGGATGCAGGAATCGTACAGGTCCTGGTACCGCCGCAACTTGGCGCCATGGTATCCGCCGATTGAATTGTGGAAATACGAGGTCCGTGCCTCCGTCCAGGGGTTGACAGTCTGCGGCAAGGTATACACCCGATAGTACGATTTATCCTGCAGAATGACCTGGTCTGCTTCCGTCGCGGTGAAATTTGCTTCGCGTTTACGTTTGTATTTGTCGTCGGTGAGAAAGCGCTTGTCCACCACCGCCAGATCGACGGTGATCATGAAAATGAGGAACGCGTAGAAAGCCATAGGTGAGATTTTTTTCCGCACGTCCAGGTAAATAACGATAAAGATAGCGGCGATAAACATCATGGAGCGGAAAGCATCTGAGCGCAGTAAGCTTCTTCGATCATCAGCAAGGGCACTGGTAAACCACGCCGGTAATTGTCTTTCACTTTCTCTCAGAAAGCTGAACATGCCTGCGATAAGGATCAACAGCAGGCAGAATCCCGCCGTGGATCCCAGAACAATCAGTAATTTTTGTTTGGCTTGCTTGTCGATACCCTTTTCAAAAAGGCGTTCCAGTCCCAGCATCCCCAGCAAAGGCATCGCGAAGAGAATGATCATCAACGCGAAAGTTACCGATCGGAACTTATTGTACCCGGGAAGGTAATCGAACAAAAAATAGTTGAACGATTCAAAATGATGTCCCCAACTCATGACAATGGAGAACACCGCGAGCGGCACAAGCCACCACACATATTTTTTTTCTGCGAAAGCAATCCCGAGAGCGAAAAGAAAGACGACGATCGCTCCGGCGTAGTAGGGAAATCCATACGACTGTGGCCCCCAATATCCACCCGTGTAATTGGCGAGCTGATTCGCGGTTTGCTCATCCCCCGATCGCATCAATGCCTTGTAGACGTTACTCTCCTGGTCAGCCGCGAGAAACTCGCCGCTACTGCCATAAAAGTTTGGGACCAGCAGCGACAGGGGTTCAAATAATCCGTTGCTGTACTCAAACGCCTGGGTCTTAGAGAGGCCATTGGTTTCATCGCCGGATGCTGACTTGACGAGCTCTGATTTTCCCCGGATGGAGTAAGCGGTGTATTCAGTGATTCCCCACAGCGGACCGATAAAGGTGCCAATCGCGATGAGCGCGGCAGGGATGAGGATGAGAATATTTTTCGCAAAATCTGGAAGCCTGTTTTCTTTCAGAAATACCACAGCCTGCACAATGCCATATACGACGACGATCATGAGGAAGTAGTACGTGATCTGAAGGTGATTCTCAATAAAATGTAGCGACAGCCCGGTCGTTGCCACACCAAAGCCGAGCAAACGTCTCTGCGTGAAAACAAGATGGATTCCCGCCATTATAAGCGGCGTAAATGCAATCGCACCGATCCGGGCGTTATGTCCTGCCATTAACCCGATGATCATGTATGATGACAATCCGAATGCAACGGCGCCGGCAATGGCAAGGTAAGGCCGTATCCTGAATGCCAGGAGCATCATATAATAGCACACGAATGCCAGGTAAATGTTGCGCACCGGGTGTGGCAAAAAGAAGCCGAGGATCGCCTTGACGTACGAAACCGGCGTGTAACCCCATTGCACGTTGATCAGGTAGGCCGGCATCCCGCTAAACATCGCGCTGGCCCATAATCCTTCTTCGCCCGTTTGTTCCCTGAAGTCACGGAGCGCTTTCGACGATCCATCCCACTGCTGAATATCACCCTGTGCGAGCGATTTGCTTTCGAAGAATATCGGGTTGAAGAAAAAGAAAGTGATGATCAGAAAGACACCGACAGCGACGATGTGTGGCAGCACCTGTTCGGAAAAGTTGATTTTTTTCATGTACCTGTATTAGGGAGTGCAAAATAGGGTTTTTTGAGGGATTGGCGGTGTTCGACTCGTTTGTGTAAGGACTAAAAAAGCTTTGCGCCGGGAGCTTCCAGCGGCTAGCCGATTTTTTGAAACCATTGGAGACATCTGCTCATTTAATAACTTTCAAAGCCCCAAGGCCCAAGTCCTAAATGGCTGCTTTTAAACGATTGAAGAACCCGCTCATTTAATAATTTTAAAGGCCCAAGCCAGGTCCTGGCCTCATACTAAAAATGGTCCTTTAGAATATTTAAGGAAGCCAAAAAGATCAGCACCGCTGTAATACGCTTGATGTACAGCGTGTTGAAGCTCCTTGTTGCAAGCCGTGAGCCGATCTGGCCACCGATCAGTACAGCCAGAAGGAGGGGTAACATAAATTTCCACTCCACAACGGGAAAGCCTGTCCGGAATTGTCCGGCGAGACCACTGATCGAATTGACCAGGATAAAAAGACTGGCTACGGCCGAGATACGCCGGGCATCCGACCACCGCAGGAGGTGAAGGAGTGGCGCGAGAAATATTCCGCCGCCAATGCTTACCAATCCCGACAGGAAACCAATTCCCCCACCCAACAAAACGTTGGTCCTACGACGGTTGTAACGGCTGGGTTGTTGGTCCTTATGTTCCGGCTGGAGCCAGAGAAAAAAGGAAGCAATCAATAATGTAATTCCCAGCAGCACAAAAAAAGCGTCATCGTGCAATCGCCATGCGCCGCCGAGGTATGCCATCGGTACACTGGCGACAAGGAATGGCCACACTTCCCGCCACGCGATCTTGCCCTCGCGATAGAAAATGATGGTTCCGCCGGTCACGACAATAATATTACAAAGCAGGGCTGTCGGACGAATTATCTCCGGTAGCAGCATGAACATCGGCTGGGCCATCAGTGCCAGGTAGCTTGATCCGCCGCCAAAGCCGACGGACGCATAAACAAGGGCAATCATGAAAAAACTGGCGATCAGAATGGCTTGACCTGTTTCCATAAAACTGTGTCCCGCAATGCGGGTTTCAACGAAAATATTAGATTATCCGCCGATGGTGGACATGGACTCGTGTACAGGTTGTTGGTTCTTTCTTTTCGCTTCCGCTTCAAACCCGTCTTTTGCGCGGTGGTTGAAAGCTTGTAATAATGTGGTTTTGATGGCGTCATCGGTCATGCCCGATCGCATGAGTGATTTAATATTGAGAACGCCGTCATCATAAAGGCAGGTTTTCAGCTCGCCCTGCGCCGTGATCCTGATCCGGTTGCACGTGCCGCAGAAAGTACGACTGAAGGCAGCGATGATGCCGACGGTACCGGCATATCCGGGGACCTGATACTGGCTGGCCGTAGCATGATCGGGATCGTTTCTCTTCTGAATGCCGGGATAATTTTCCCGGAGATATTCAAGGATCCTTGTGTGGGTCCACCGCAGTGCGGTGTAGTGACTTCCTTCGCCGTTGAAAGGCATTTCTTCAATGAAGCGAACCTCGACCGCATGACTTCGCGTCAGCTCGACCAATGGAAGGATGTCCTGGATGTTTTTCCCCTCCATCACCACCGCGTTGATCTTGACGGGGATCTGATGGTGGAGTAGTGCCTGAAATGTTTTCATCACATCTCCGAACGCGTCACGCCGTGTGATCATTTTAAAGCGTTCCTTGTCAAGCGTATCCAAACTGAGGTTTACAGAAGCAATACCAAGTTTTTTCAGCGCGGGAATATGCGGTTCCGTCAACACGCCGTTCGTGGTAAGATGAACGTCCTTGATACCCGGGATAGTTGTGATCCGGGTGATGAGGCTCATTAAATCGTTGCGTACAAAAGGTTCGCCACCGGTAAGCCTCACTTTGCTGATACCCATCGACGCCAGCAGCGTGATCAGCCTTTCAATCTCTTCGAACGACAGCAGCGCTTGTTTCGGAAGGTAGTGGATACCTTCTTCCGGCATGCAGTAAAAGCAGCGCAGGTTGCACCTGTCGGTTACAGCAAGTCTTACGTAGGTAAGCGGCCGGTTATGGTTATCGTAGAGGATCAAACGCGTAACTTTGTGGTTAAAGATAGGAAATAGTTACTTAGCGGTTTAATGGCAAACGGTTCATGAAATATAAAGTTAGGGCGTTCGGTGTGACGAAAGATATCCTTGGGGGGAAGGAAATCGTTGTCGAGATGCAGGATCAAACGGTTGCGGCACTGCGCGAGAAACTGCTGTCAGACCATCCTTCCCTGGCGGGACTGCGTTCCCTGCTCATCGCCGTGAATAATGTGTATGCCGAAAACCCCCAGACAATTTCTGAAAACGATGAGATCGCGTTGATACCCCCCGTAAGCGGCGGATGAGACCGGGTTAACGTCTGACTGGCTGCCTGATCATTGGGTAGCTCCTGGCAAAGGCGCTTTGCGGAATTTTCCTTGCATTTTGAACCCCCTCTTTCTACCTTCATTCCCCTTCGAAATTGTTGTTCAACCAACCCATCCGATCATGATCAAAATCACCGAAAAGTCTATTGATGTCCAGAAAGTCATCGATACAGCTTCGAGCCTGGGTGCCGGAGCTGTTAATGTTTTTATCGGCACCGTGCGCAGCAATGCCAATGGGAAAAATGTTGTCTGGTTGGAGTATGAAGCTTATGAGACCATGGCAGTTGCTGAAATCCGTAAAATTATCGATGAAGCATCCCATCGGTGGCCGTTATTAGGGTGGGCGGTGAGTCACCGGATCGGAACACTCCGCCCGGGGGAAGTTTCGGTCGTTGTGGCGGTCTCGTCGCCACACCGCAGGGAATCGTTCGAAGCCTGCCAGTATATCATCGATACATTAAAAGCCAAAGCGCCCATCTGGAAAAAGGAAGTGTTCGAAGATGGCGAGGAATGGGTTTCTGCCCGGCCTTTGGAATTCAAGGTTCCAGGTTAAAAGCTCAACGCTGCTTGTTTCCCTGAACCCTGAACCTTAAACTTCGAACTTTGAACTTTGAACCTTGAACCTTGAACCTTGAACTTTGAACCTCCGCTTACCCGAATATCAGTACCGCTGTCACGACAATGACGACGGCCACACTCAGGCTCCCAATCAATACGATTGCAAGGTCTCTTCGGATGGGGTCAGGTTCTCCTTTGGTAAATGTTTTCATACACCAACGACATTTGGCGCAAAATAGCACCGCGCACGGTCGCTGGTTTGGCAAACGGACAGCCGTACAAGGTCATGTAATAATTATTTCATAACCCCGTATTTTCTCACGCTGATTTTTTAAGAGAAATGCTGCTATACGGCAAATTCGAACGTACAAGTAAACCGGCATTGTGATCTGTTCAGGGTCCAACGGTTGGGCTGCCGGAATCACGACATCAATCAATCACTGGCCCAGAAGTGTTTATCAGTTCATAGCGGAAGTTGCAATGTAAGTGATAATTAAACAGCAGGCTGAAGCACAAATTTGGCGCACACGACGTGAACCAGGTAAGGTTTCAACAGCATGTTGCGCTTTTTATCCTGCAGGCTGCAAGTTTCCAAACACGTCATTTTTTACGGGTTACCTTTTGATAAAAAATTATCAAGGTCTGACGGTGTATTCATGTTGGCGTGAAGATTTTGTGTAGGTGGAACCAGCCGTTTGATATTGTTTTCCTTCAGAAATTTTTTCGGACTTAAATTCCCTGAACGGTAAAATTCCTGCAGCGGCAATGCCGTGGAGGGCTCCCATAGTGCAAGTAATGGCTCGGGATCCTTTCCACCGGAATCCGCAAAACACGTAGCCATTCTTGCAGGATCGCTCATGGCGACAAGATATTCCAATACCGCCTGGGTGATGAAAGGCATGTCGACCGGAACGGTAAGCCAGGATACGGTAGCGTCCTTTTGAAAGGCCGTGAGGATGCCGTTTAACGGAGAGGCTATTGAAAAACCATCTGGAAGGGGATTCAGGGACGCGGGTATATTCTCAGCAGATTTGCACGACAGGTAGACGGTATGGCAAAACTTTCCGAGGAGAGCATGCAGGAATTCACGTTGCGGCATGCCGTGATAATCGATCAGGCCTTTGTCCTTGCCCATCCGGGAGCTGCTCCCGCCGGCGAGAATGAGACCGTTTATCCTGTTTGATCGCTTTTGCATACGCGCTGCCGTTCCTTTGTCTTGCTAATCATGAATTGCTTTACCGCAATGTGGACATTTTTTTACGGCATCAGGTTCTGATGTTCTGGCCGTGTGAAGGCGTTCAAAAAATCCGGAGGAAAGGATACCGGCAGGCAGGGCCAGGAGGCCAACACCGGCGATCGCAAAAAGGCCGCCTAAAAATTTTCCCAGGGGCGTTACCGGGACGATGTCACCATAGCCGACCGTGGTGAGCGTGGCAATACCCCACCACATGGTGGCCGGAATACTGCTGAAAGCTTCGGGCTGTACATCATGCTCGGCGTAAAACATCACGAACGAGATAATAACCAGTACAAAGAGGATGAAAATAAAACTCAGCACAAGTTGTTCTTTACGGTCAGCAAGCACCTGCCTGAAAATCTTCAGGGCGTGAAGGTAACGTGCGATTTTAAACATCCGGAATAACGCCAGCAATCGGAATATCCGCAGGAAGCGGAGATCCAGTCCCGGCAGGAAAGTAAGGTAAAAGGGAAGGAATGCCAGTACATCAATGATCGCCATCGGGCTGCGGATAAATTTTAACCGGCCCTTCACCGGATCCTTGTGCGCCGGATGCTCGACAATCGAGTAAATGCGGGCCGCGTATTCCAGCGTAAAAAACACCACCGAAAATTTTTCGAACGCTGCGAACCACAAACCGTAGTCGTTCCGGATGTCCTCCACCGATTCCAGCACAATGGCCAGAATGTTGATGATGATAGTAGCAATGAGAAAGATCTCGAAGGTTCTTTCGGCAAGGCCGCCCTTCTCCGTGGGATCAAGCGTGAGGTACAGCCTCCTCCTGAATGTCATATGACTATTGGGATTTAAAATCTTTTTTGCCGCCGGTTTTTTCCAGCAGTCGCACATCACCGATAACAATATCGTGTGACAGGGCTTTGCACATATCATACACTGTCAGCGCTGCCACGGATGCGGCAGTCAGTGCTTCCATTTCAACGCCTGTTTTGGATGTGATGGTGGCGCGGGTCGTAATGACAACTTTTTCCTGCTGGACAGTGATCGTCACCTGGCAATCCTCCAGGCCAAGCGGGTGACAAAAAGGAATCAGGTCCGCAGTCTTCTTGGCGGCCATCACGCCTGCAATGATCGCGGTCTGAAAAACCGGACCTTTTTTGGTGATCAATTCGTCGTTCTTGATCAGGTCGAGAATCTCCCGACCGACATTGACGACGGCCTGGGCTTTCGCCGTCCGGGTTGTTACCGATTTCTGAGAAACATCCACCATCTGTGGCAGACCGCTGGATGAGACGTGTGTTAATTTCTTTATACTCATGTATCTTCGGACCCAAACAAAGGTAACAATAAAAAGATGGTGAGTGTAGAAGAGGCAACCCGTATCGTCCTTTCCAACCTTTACAAGCCGGCGGTGGTGAAGGTTGCCCTCAGCGATGCGGGAGGGCGTGTGCTGGCCGCGGATGTTGAAGCTGACCGTGACTTTCCCCCGTTTGACCGTGTTGCCATGGATGGTATCGCCATCAGGTTCGAAGACCTTTCAAACGGAAACCGGCGCTTTACAGTGAAGGGTGTGCAACGTGCGGGCCGGCCCTTCGAAAAACTGACCGGTAAGCGCCACGCCATGGAGGTCATGACAGGCGCGATCCTGCCGGAGAACGCTGATACCGTCATCCGTTATGAAGACCTCGCCATCGCAGGAGACAGCGCGACAGTAACCATCGATACCGTGCAGGCCGGGCAAAACGTCCACCGCAAGGGGCAGGATGCTGCCCGGGGTGAAAAACTACTTGAGCCGGGTATACTGCTTTCGGCCGCGGAAGTAGCATTGCTGGCGTCGGTTGGCATGTCGGAAGTGCCGGTCATGACTTTTCCGTCGGCCGCGATCATTTCCACCGGCGATGAACTGGTGCCTGTTAATGACAAACCTTTGGTTCACCAGATCCGCCGCTCGAATACATATGCCGTTCAGGCAGGCATGCGTGCCATAGGGTGGCAGGGCGAACAATTTCATCTGGAAGACAATAAAGATCACATCGTTACATCACTGCGGAAAATTGCTGCCGATCACGATGTGATGATCATCTCCGGCGGCGTATCAAAAGGCAAATTTGATTTTATTCCGGAAGCGCTTGAGGCCATCGGTGTGCAAAAGCTGTTTCACCAGGTTCAGCAGCGCCCCGGCAAGCCTTTCTGGTTTGGTGTTTCCACAAACGGCAAGATCGTTTTTGCCTTGCCGGGAAATCCGGTATCAACCTACATGTGCTTCTATCGTTTTGTGCTTCCATGGCTGTGGAAAAGCCTGGGTGTCGAACAACAGCCTTCGTATGCATCCCTCGCGGCCGACTATACTTTCCAGCCGAACCTGACAAATTTTTTGCAGGTCAGGATCGCAAATGAAAATGGCCGGTTACGCGCGTATCCGGATGCCGGTGGCGGTTCGGGTGATTTTGCAAACCTTAAGAATATCGACGGCTTCCTGGAATTGCCCGCCGGTAAGAACAGGTTTGAAGCGGGTGAAATATTTACGTATATCCCGTTCAGGATTCACTGAGATAAACCACATCCGTTGACCATACTGATTGCCCCCGACAAGTTTAAAGGTTCGCTCACGGCGAAACAGGTGTGCGACGCCATACAGGAAGCCCTCTTGGAACACGATCCGACGCTGAACATTATGTGTGTTCCGTTAGCCGATGGCGGAGAAGGCACGGGCGCGTTGCTGACCGCGTCAAGCGGGGGGAAACAAATTACAGTCCACGCCCACGATCCATTGTTCAGGCGCATAACAACGGCGTATGGTATTTCACAAGAGGGTACAGTCGCGTTTATAGAAATGGCGAGCGCATCAGGGTTTCAATTGTTGAAGGACCATGAACGCAATCCCATGCTGACGAGCTCCTATGGCACGGGCGAACTGATTCGCGATGCGCTGGACCGGGGCGTAAAAAAAATCATTCTCGGG
>DASPJC010000128.1:0-6161 GCA_035628815.1 Ohtaekwangia sp.
CGTGAGAGCCAGTCCCACTTCATGATGTTCAGTGGCCAAAAGGATCATGAAGACGAATCGATCAAGAAAGCGCAGACATTCATCGAGGCAAATTTCCAGGAAAAGATCACGGTAGACGAACTGGCCGACATGCTATCGCTGAGCCGCCGGAATCTTGAGCGGCGTTTCAAGCGTGCCACCGCCAATACAGTGGTCGAATATATTCAGCGCGTTAAGATCGAGGCCGCTAAAATGAACCTGGAATCGTCGCGTGAAAACGTCAACGAGGTTATGTACAAGGTAGGCTACACGGATACCAAGGCATTTCGGAATACATTCAAAAAGATAACCGGGTTGTCGCCCGTGCAGTATAGAAGTAAATATAATAGAGAGGTGCTGGCGTAGGCGGGGCTCGGATGCTGGATTCTGCCTGTCCGCTGCTTTAGATGTTGGATGGTAGATGTTCGATGGATGTTAACCGTTGAAAGGCGTTGTGATTATTAAAAAAAACGTAGTCGCGATCGGTAAAGAGATCTCGGTCAGCAAAAAAAACAATGGCCTGCAGCGTGAGGCCAGGAGCTTGAAGCTTTTAAAATCCCAGCTCGCATCCAGAAAGCCGGAGCGGTAGCTAGTGCGGTACCGTAATACCAAAGGAATGATAGACCTTGTCGACCGACTCTTTATTGTCGGCCATGACCAACAGGTGATCGAAAGGCTCGATGATTGTTTCCCCACTTGCGGTGATATATTTTCCATGCCGGTGAATAAGAACGATCATGGACGTGCGGGGTAGCCTGAGTTCCATGACGGCTTTTCCTATGGCTTTGGACCCTTCGGGCACATCAAGCTCGATCAATTCCGATTTGGAATTATCCTTTAGCTCCAGATCCAGCGGAAATCTTCGTTTCACTTTTTCAGGTACACTGACGTGGAGCCAGCGCGCCATAATGGGAAGCGTCGTTCCCTGTAACAGTACGGACGAGGCAGAAATAAAGAACACCAGGTGAAAAATGGTATCCGCGTAAGCAATACCGGCAATGAGCGGGTAGGTGGCAAACACAATGGGTGCTGCACCTCGCAGGCCGACCCATGAAATAAACAGTTTTTTTCGGACGTTAAGGTCTTTTGAAAAGGCAAGTGAGATGAAGACCGCAACGGGCCGCGCCACGAAGATCAGAAACAACGCGATCAGTACTCCTTCGCCCAATATCGGCGGAAGGTGTTGCGGAAATACCAGCAACCCCAGCGTAAGGAACATGATGATCTGCATGAGCCAGGCCTGCCCATCATAAAACCGTATAAGACTTTTCTTGTGAACGAAGTTACTGTTGCCGAGGATAATCGCGGAAACATATACGGCCAGGAAGCCGTTACCGCCGATCGTGTCGGTGAATGAAAACGCGAAGAATACCAGCGACAGCACCAACACCGGGTAGAGGCCTTCAATGTCAAGCTTGATGCGGTTAAGCATCCACACCATTAATTTTCCGAACGCGTAACCCATCAACAAACCGAGCGTCATCCCGATGAAAAATTTCGGGACCAGCGACATAATCGAATCGTTCGGGTTCTGCAACAGGTGAATAAGGCTGATCGTTAAGAAATATGCCGTGGGATCGTTGCTGCCGCTCTCGAGTTCCAGGAGCGGACGCACGAAACCTTTAAGACCTACCTTGCGTGACCGCAGGATCGAAAAAACCGCGGCCGCATCCGTGGATGAAACAATGGCTCCCAGCAGCAGGCTTTCCAGGAAAGTAAAACCAAGAAGGTATGAAGAGAAAAGACCCACCAGCCCTGCCGTTATCAGGACACCGATCGTGGAAAGGGAAAGGGCGTTCTTGACGGTTGGCTTTACGCTCTCCCATTTAGTGTCCAGCCCACCGGAGAAAAGTATGAACGTCAGGGCTATCACGCCCAGCAGCTTCGCCGTTTCAGGGTCATTGAAAACAATTCCGCCAAATCCATCCGATCCGGCAAGCATGCCGACAATAAGAAACAGGATAAGGGTCGGTACACCAAGTTTGAAAGACGTTTTACTGGCAATGATACTGATGAAGAGCAGTATCGAACCGATCAGTAAGATGTTTTCAGGGGTAAAGACCATGGTCACAAGTATAATAAAAATGCCGCACACTGACATAGCAATGGCGGCAGGACCAGCATGACTTTCAAGGTTTTACCCATGACGTGAGGCAATTGTTTATACTTGTTCACCCACCGGGAATTCACCCGGATGGTCAAGCCACCTGAACATGCGCCCCATACAAATACTCGCTATCCCCGGAAGTTTGCGGCCAGCATCGTCCGGCAATATCATACTGGAACACGTGATGGAAATGTTTCCGGATCATGTGATCGCCACCCGGTACAGCGGCGTTGGCGGGCTGCCACACTTCGATGACAGCAGCCATGTGCCTGAACCCGTGCACGAATTCCGGGAGCAGGTCGCGCGCGCCGACGGCATTCTCATCTGTCAGCCGGAGTATGCCTTCGGCGTGGCGGGATCCTTAAAAAATGCGCTCGACTGGACCGTTGGATCCGGTGATTTTGTAAACAAACCCGTCGCTTTGATTACGGCCGCGACGGTCGGCGAAAATGCGCATGCCGCCATGAAGCTGACGCTGACGGCCATGAATGCCATCCTTGTTGAAGCGGCCATGCTGACTATACCCTTTGTAAAATCCAGGCTCGCGGGAGGCGCGATAAAAGAAGCACAGTTAACAACGCAACTTCAATTCGTGGTCACCGCGTTTGTCAGATTTATAGAGTCGTACTTACCCGATAAGACGCGGTGACCGCATTTCAATTAAAGTCCTTTCAAACCAGCGCCAACTCACTCGTTGACGGGATACCATTCATAATCTTCCGGACGCATCCGGAAATAAAATTTTTCCAATGGCGCACCGCCGCCACCCTCACCGTTGCCCATCAGCATAACCAAACCATGGCAATTGTGTCGCAGTACGCCACCGGGATTTCCATAGCCGGAGCCTGTTGAGCTTGTCGTCTGCAACTGAAGATAGTTGGAGGTGGCGTTCACCGTCCAGTTCCCTTCATAGGTTACGAACTCGAGACTGGTCTCAACGACGCCATACGCAACCCCGCAGAAGTCACTCACCTCGGGCGCGGGATCACTGTGTTTTTCCAGCGTGATCCTTTCAAACGTGCCATCGGCTTTAAAAATAAAAGTCTCACCAGCGATCTGGTAGTACGTCGGAAAAAAAAGGCTTTCTACGTTCTCGGGCAGGCAGTTGGCCGTGTACCCGGAGAAGCCGTTGGTGCAGCAGCCATTAATCGTTTGTCCGCCATAAGCAACGTCCGGGCTGGAGAAAAAAGTGATTTCACCATTTTCCCTTTGCAGCGAATACGCCCATTGCCACCATCCCTCCACGGGGGGAGATGTGAAACTGCAAGGAGCCGAAGCATCAAAATCCTCAAATGATTCCTCGACCTTGATAATTTCTTCAATTTCGTCCAATGCCTGCAGATTATCGTCATAAGGAATCAGCGTAACAGGGATCGACACCGGGAGCTCGAAGTCGCCGAGATCGAACTCCACTAAAATTACAGATACTGAATCGCTCTCGTTGGTTTCCTCAAACTCCGGCACGTCGTAGAAATGCGTCGCGGAAGTAACATTCCCGGAGGCATCCGGGGAACCGTGTACCTGGACATAAACGCCGGCAACGTTAGCCGATGCGTCGTGCAGGAATTTAACGGGAACCTGAACGTCTTTCATCAGATACAGCGTGTCCCGGAAAGATATACTTAATGACGAAGCGCCCGCCGGTCCTTGCGGAGCCTGCCCTTCTTTTTTGGTGGCACCCTGCAACCGAAGGTGTTCGGAAAGGGTATTTAAACCTTCTACGGTGAGGGGATCAGCCTTGCTGGCAGGATCGGTTTCCGGATCGCTGCAGAAGGAAAGGAAAAACGCGCAAAACAACAGTGTGCCGGATAACTTCAGAATCTGACGGGTGGATTTCATAACCTTAACTTTTATTGATTTACCCCGGCAAATTGGCGAATGCTTCGCCCATGGAAGACTTTCACATCATAACTGGCAGGTTCTGCTTGATAAGTGGCAAACCCAAAAAAGGTGCCACGCGACGGCTATAATGATTGGATCACGGTTTGTCCAGCAATTGCAGGAACTCGTCCTTTTTACGTCTTGAAATATCAACGTGGTGATTACCGGTAAGAATGACATAACCACCGTCGCCGCGGATATATTTTTGCACGTGTCGCAGGTTGATGAGGTGGGCATGATGAACACGGCAAAACCCCGAATGAGCAAGGAGGTTTTCAAAATCCTTCAAGTTTTTGCAAACAATGACATCCTGCTGGTTCGTCATCACTAACGTCGTATAGCTGCCATCGGCCTTGCAGTAAATGATATCCGCTGTGTTAAAAAAATCTATTCCATCGGCAGCGGGAACGGCCAGGCGTTCGATTCTTCCCGATCCCAGCTGAATATTATTCAACACGGATTGATACCGGTAAAGACTGTTTTTTTTGTTCAGGCTTTCCTTTACCCGTTTGACACTTTGGATCAGTTCATCGACGTCGATTGGTTTCAGCAGGTAATCAAGCGCGCTGAACCTGATGGCTTTAATGGCATACTGATCATGAGCTGAAACAAAAATCACCTCGAAAGGCGATGACGACGCCTGCTGCAGGACATCAAAACCCGAAAGCTGAGGCATCTGCACGTCAAGGAATACGAGATCAGGTTTATCATGCCGAATGGCTTGAAGCCCCTCCACCGGCGATTGATAACTTCCTTCGATGCTAATATCCGGGCAGTATTTTTCAACAGCCATGCGTAATGTTTCGAGCCCGGACACCTCGTCGTCTATAAGTATCGTTTTAATCATATTGTTCGGCAATCGGAATCTGAAGCGTCACCCGCGTTCCTGGGGGCTGGTTCAATGGATCCTTAAGGTCTGTGATCTCGATACATCGATCAGCGTACGTACGGTTAAGCAGCCTCAAACGGTCTTCCGTAATTTTTATACCCATTGATTTATTTTGTAACAACGAACGGTCACGAAGCGTACGGGCCTGGTCACGGCCTACCCCGTTGTCTTCGACTGTACAGTACAACTGATCAGCCCGCCTGGTAACGTCAATGACGATCAATCCCCCCATACTGTTTCCTTTGTGCACAATGCCATGCCATATAGCATTCTCCACAACGGGCTGGAGCACCATGGAGGGCATATGTGTTCTTTTAATCTCGATGGAGTCCTCCACTGATATCCTGTAGGTGAAGGTTCCCGGAAAGCGCAAAGCCTCGAGCTGGATATAGGATTCAAGAAGGGCCATTTCATCCTGCACGCTCACGGCCGTGTCGGCGTTCTCCAGGATCAACCGAACCATCTTGGAAAATTTCCCGAGGTATAACGACGCGCGATCACCCTCACCTTTCAGAATCATAAGGTTGATTGCATTCATGCAATTGAATAAAAAATGCGGATTGATCTGCGCGCGGAGCGCTTTTAATTCGAGCTCACTTACTTTGCGCCTGAAGTCGGCTTCTTTCACTTCATCGTTCTTTATCGCAAGGACGTGGCGCTGTCTGAAAATGAAATATACCAAAGCCGTTATCAAAAGCGTCAACACAAGCCCGCCGCCGAGCGCCTTGCTCAGCATGGCCTGACGTTGTGTTTCCGTTTTTTGGATTTCCTGATCCCGCGCCAGCACTGCGATCTGCTTATCCTTCTTGACGGCCTCATATTCAGCCTGTAGCTGATTCATCTGCCGGACATTGCTTTCATTAAATATACTGTCCTTTGTCTGGTTGGCTAACGTATAATACTGATAGGCGCGCCTAAAGTCTTCTCTCGCCACATACATGTCATTGAAACTGGAATATATTTCAAGTAATAACGGGTCGGATTTGATTTCCAATCCCATCGACAACGCCTCGTTAAGGAATTGCTCGGCCTCAGGGTACCGCCTCAGTTTCAGGAACGTCTTACCCAGGTTGTTCAGGCAGTTTGCCAATGGACGTTTCCGGGTATCCTGACGCCAGATCGACAATGCCTCGCGATGAAAGTGTGCGGCCTTTTCATACTCGCCGGTAGACTCGTGGAGATTGCCGAGATTACCGAGGGCCGTCGCGGTGAAAGATTTGTTTCCTGAATCCCGGAATATACCCAGTGCCTCTTCATACACCTGCC
>DASPJC010000129.1:0-6650 GCA_035628815.1 Ohtaekwangia sp.
GCTGCGATGAGGTTGTCACCGGCGTCAACGGTTCCTTCGTCAATGAGCGAGAGGTCATCCGACCGGGTGGTGTAATAAAGCATTCCGACAGTTTGCGGCAGCACTGATGAGGTTCCGATTTCATAGAACCCGCCTGGCATGCGACAAACGTATTTCAAAATTTCGTCCCTCGTGCCCGTGCCAGCAGCCTGGGCATCCGTGGGCAGCGAACCGGTATTCGTCAAAATAAAAGGATTGAAATTCGATTCGTATTTCGTGTCGCCGCCACTCGTCAGCCGGTCCGAATATGTAAAAAGGTAAAACTGGTCACTGCTTTTTTGAAACGCTTTGACAACGGCACCGGTATACTCGGCCGATGTACTCACGTTCGTGGTCCGCACGCTGTTATCGCTGTTAAAGACCACTGCCATAAGATCTTCCTGGTCCGGGGGTGGTAATCCGGTATCGGTTAAGAAATTCTCATCCGTCGTATTTCCTGTGACAATAAAATCTCCGTTGGAAAGCGCCGTTACGGCATGCGCAAACTGCGTTGTCCAGACATTACCGAAAACCACACTGTCGAGCTTGGTTCCGTTGCGGGAGACCCGGAGTACCTTGAATTTGTATAGGTCTTCATTGGTGCCGATGTCCTGGCCAAGGAACATATTTGAAAGGATCAGAAAATCGCCTGCAGGGGTCAGTTCAATATCTCTTGCATTTTCGCGGGTCTCCCCGAATTTCTTCTCCCAGCGTACATTGCCTTCGCCATCGGTCTGTATGAGCATGATGCGGCTTACGTTGTTGTCGGTACGTGTCGTCCCCAATAGCCATACCGTGTCTTGCGTGGCGATCAGATCGATACCTTCCTGAGTGCCATCCTCGCCATAATATTTGATGAAATATTTTTTAAAATCGCCTTCGTAATCCTTCTTCGTATCGCACGAAAAACAAACCATGAGGAAATACAGCCAAAGATTTATCCCGGATACCTTCATCTGCTTTGCTTTTTTATCTTTCGGAAAACAGATCCCGTGCGTGCTTTCTTCAGCTTGCGCGGTTTGTACAGGGGGTATATATAACCGACCGAGATCGCCAGGTTATCCAGTCTAAACAAGTTATCGGTATATCCCCACGTAAAGGCGGGCTCATTTGCGGCGTCAGCGTCGATGCTGTTGACCTTAACAATATTGGTTAACCCCAGTGAATAACGGACGTCGACAAAAGCATAGTCAAGTCCCAGCTTGTATTTTACGCCTCCCCCCACAAGCAGGGAACGGTTCACGAGGTTTCGCCGCGACGTGAAGTTCAACACCGGGCTTTCCTCGTCGATGCTTTGAATTTCTCCGTTTACGAGGTTTTGGTCAGTAAAGGTGATGGTAGCGCGGTCGCTGAGCATAAGATCGATGGAATATCCCAGGTAACCATAGGGCCGGTATTTGCCTTCGTCATCAGCATACTTTACGATGAGCGGGATCCGCAACCAGTTTTGCCGATCGTTCAGCAACAGATTGTCCCGTCCTTCGCCGAACACATCCGAGATCCTGTACTGGTAGGCCGTGAACATGTAATTAATTTCTATTCCCGCGCTGATATTTTCGTCGTAGTTCCAGTCTACTCCGCCGCCGAGGTGCAGGCCGGGCCGGAGTAAGTAGCGGTCCGAGGTTGTACCCGAAAAAGTATTGCGCGTAAGGAGGGCGCGCACAGGGGACACGTTGGAGCCGAGCTTGCCGTGAACGGTAAAGACCGGTGTCGCCGTGAATTTTGCACTGAGATAAACAAGATCGATCGGGTCGATCGCGGGGTCCGTGCGAAACTCCGGATTCGACCGTAAAACTTCAAGGTAGCTACGCTCCGCTCCAAACGGATCATCCAGCAAAAGGTAGGTTTCGGCCAGCAGCAGGTACGCCCGCTGACGCCAGCCTGAACGTTGGTTCTTGTTCAGGCAATCGTTGAGCATTGCCGGAATGCCGTAAAAATGACCTGCATTGAATTCATCCGTCGCCCGGTTCAACACGAGCTCGCATTCCTCCTGATTCTGTCCTTTTGCAAGGACGCAACAGAGCATACAAAGGAAAATACTTGCAAATACCTTTGACCGTAGCATCGAGGTTCAATAATCTTTTATCAACACACTTAAGCAGGTGTTCTCATAATCAAAATCTCCGACATATTTTTTCCATTCGTCCTGAGTCATGTTTCGTGTGAGCTTCGGGCAAATCTGTGACGCGAGGATAGCCGGATTGGTCGGCCATACCCTGATCTCCGATTCACTGCATGCCGCGATCAGCAGGTTCGATCCATCCGCAAAAGCGATGTCCCAGACAAATCCGTTGTTATTTTCCATCTCCACCGGAAGATCTTCCGGGAATTCGAGCATATAAAGTTGCAGGCGTTTATCCAATCCCGCGCTTGCCAGCAACTTTCCGTCGGCACTGAATTCGATGTCATTAATACCCGCGCGGTGGCCTGTAAACTGCCGGGTTTCTTTTGTTGTAAAATTATAAAGTCGCAATACACCCCGCCTGTTCTGCGCGTCCAGTACTTCAAGTCCATACGCGAGCTGTTTTCCGTCGGGGCTGAATTTTACCGACATTACCCGGTAGGTGTTGTCGTCAAACAGAAGTTCGGAGGAAAGTTTGGTGAGATCAATCAATACCACCTGGCCTGACCAGCTCACCCCGGCCAGCCGCGATCCGTCCGGACTGATGCTGATAGCCTTCAACTCGTAAGGCACGCTGGTAAGTGGCTGCAGACTTCCAGTTGACACTTTCACACGGGTCAATGATTTATCGGCGCCGGCAACAATAAAATCCCCGGTTCCGGGAATGAATTCAATGTCATTGGTCGCGGCCTTGAACCCTTTGATCGTCTGGGGTTTGCCGTCACCCGCCAGGTCATAAAGCTGTACCACGGACGAATCGCTTCCGTTAACGAGATATCTTTCATCCGCGCTGAGCGCTATCACCTTGCTTGGATATGGCGTAGAATAGCTCGTACGTTGGGCTTCCAGGTGTTCGTAGCTGCCCTGGTATACCCGGCCATCGGCTCCTGCTACAAAAAAGCCTTTGCGCTTGGGCGACATGACAACGGAACGCATGTGTACCCTCGGGGGTCCGGGGATTTTTGTGGCATTGTAGTTGGTACCTGACAGCTTGGTCAGGGCGCTGTAAAGGCCGCGGTAAATGTACGGATCGTACGTCTTGCCTTTGAAACGCCGGTGATAGATGTATCCCTGCATCGCCTGAAGCCCGGCAAGATCCTTATCGTCATCTTCCTGGACGGATTTGGTTGCCAGGTTTTGCGCGATGGCAAGCATCCATAACCCATTGGCTATATCAAGATTCAGTTTTGCCTCATCTGCATTAAGCTGTGCGCGTTCCGCGGCTTCTTTTTCTTTTTCACCTGCTGCAATCGCACGTTCCTCTTCCTGCCGGGCACGTACCAGCGCGGCTTCGGCGGCACGTTTCGCTTGGGCCAGTTCGGTGATGGTCAGTTGCAGTTCCTTATTATAATTTTCCGCGAGTCCCCGCGCGGCGACAGCTTCCTGCTTCTGTTTCTCCGCAATGGCTGTTTGGCGTTCCGCTTCCGAGCGTTGTTTCTGCGCCTCGATGCTCTGGTCAACGGCATACTGCCGGTCTGAATCGGCCTGCAGCTTCTGGAGGTAAGCAAATACGAAAAAGAGGATCGCGACAATAAAAGCAACGCCAAGAATAACCGCGGTGGCGCGCGTCCGCCGCAGCACCCTTCGCTGCATCATTTCCTGGTTCTTAAGCTCCGCCTCGTATGTGATGCGGCTCGTATCGAGGAAAACGATGGCGCGTTCGAACGCTTCATCATAGCGTTGCGCCCATTCGCGGGTGGGTTTCTGTTTCTTCTGCCAGTTCAGGGCCAGCTGCAGATCGGGAGGCCGCCAGAGACCGGTCTTTCCGATCTGGTACATAGCGGCGGCTTCTGACAACCGCCGGTACATCGACGCCGACTCAAACTCATCGTCCACCCACGTCTCCAGGCGATTCCAGATCCGCATGAGACTTTCATGCGAAAGTTCGATCATCGACTCTGCCGTCAGCGGAATGTGTGCTGCCGGCATCAGGAAGGACCGTCCGGGTTTCCGGAAGTGTTCGATCACCTGGATCACCTCTTCTTCGCTGGCCTCCGCCAATTGGGCGATCAGCCCCAGCCGGGAAGGCCTGCGCATCCCCCGGTTATCCTGGTTTTTTTCAGTAATGCTTTTAAAAAGGACCTCGGCAATCGCCTTGTCGCGTGTCGTTAATTCGTCATATGCTTCGTTGGCGTGCTGAGACAGCGCCTGGGTGATCTTTCCAATGGCATTGTAGTGGCGAATATCGATCAGTTCACCCGGCTCATGATTCTCAATCCAGTAATCCCATGTACGCATCAAGGCATGCTGCATGACGGGCAACTGGTCCTGGTTTGTGCCAATATCGTTGAGGAGCCGCTTCACGAGGCGCTGCGATATCTTGCCTCCGGCAACGGCAACAGGCCCTTCGATGGCCATCTTCTTCTGCTCCCGCGTCATGTGTGGCACGAGATAGTTGCTGTTGTTAATCAGCTGGGTAAGTCCCGGAAATGCGGCGCACTCACCGATAAAATCCGAACGCATGGTCAGTGCCACATACACCGGCAGCTCGTGCTGCTGTACCGCGTGCAGGATCAGATTGACGTATAGCCGTGCGTCATTATGCGCTTCACTGGTCAACGCTTCACGATAACGGAATATCTCTTCGAACTGGTCGACGAGTAAGAATATGTTTTCCTGTTTGTCAGTCTGGAGGTAACGCGCGATTTCGATCAGCCCATCGGACCCGCTCCGCAGAACGGAGTTAACGATGGCCTTGTGAATATGGATATCGGCCGGTTCAATGCGCCCGTGTTCTACTAAAAAGTCAATAATGGAATCGACCAGGCTCGTGATGGGCGACGGTCCGGGACGAGTGGATATCACGTTCCAGAACGGTCCGGTTTCGGTTACAAAACCGCCATACAAAACGGGTACCAATCCGCATGACATTAATGAAGATTTTCCACTGCCGGAATAACCCATGACTGTTACAAAACGGCTGCGCGCGATTTGCAGCAGGATCTCATCTACCTGTCCTTCGCGGCCAAAATAAAGATGACATTCATCAATGGAGAAAGAGCGTAAACCAGGGAATGGATTGTCACCACCGGTTTGTCCGTCGGCGTGCGTGTAGTGCGGTGGTTCTGGTTCCCCGTTATGGAAGGGCTGGTTTAGCATAGCTTACCCGCTGGAACTTGAAATTTAAGGAAATGAAGCCGAAATCTATGGGTTCGCACAGTTCAAAAAATCATCAGTCCAGTCTAAAAAATACAATTGACCAATGTAGCGGTTTTACGGGAAACAAAAAAGGGGCTGTTCAGAGCCCCTTTTTTTTATCATGTAATGTTGTGATAACTATTTCACTTTGTTGACCACCGCTTCGAAAGTTGACGGGTGATTCATGGCCAGGTCGGCAAGTACCTTACGGTTCAGGTCGATTCCCGACTTCTTCAATTTGCCCATGAGTTCTGAATACGACATGCCGTGTAAACGCGCACCGGCGTTAATACGGGCGATCCATACACCTCTGAACTCTCTTTTCTTCTGCTTACGGTCGCGGTACGCGTAAACCAAACCCTTTTCAATGGCATTTTTGGCTACGGTCCATACGTTCTTCTTACGACCAAAGAATCCTTTGGCCAGCTTCATAAAGCGCTTGCGTCTGGCTCTTGAAGCTACATTGTTGACTGATCTTGGCATTTCATTTTTGATTTTTGGTTGATGGCGTCACGTGTTTAGGGTGAACTTCAGGCCAGCATCCGGGTTAAACATTGAACCATTAAAGGATAAGCATTGCTTTCACATTGTTCATATCTGACTTGCTTACCAGAGACATGTTGCCGAGTCTCCGTTTTTGCTTCGTTTCCTTTTTCGTCAGAATGTGATTTTTAAAAGCAGACTTATGCTTTATCTTACCAGTGCCCGTGATTTTAAATCGCTTTTTGGCGCCTGATTTTGTTTTTAGCTTCGGCATTGTATAGATATTAAACTTATTTCTTTCCTACTTTAGGCATCACCATCATGCCCATCCGTTTTCCTTCAAGCCTGGGCAGTTGCTCGACCTTTCCATATTCTTCGAGAAGCTGCGCAAACTTCAACAAAAGGATTTCACCCCTTTCCTTATACACGATCGACCTTCCGGGAAAAAACACCGTTGCTTTTACCTTAAAACCCTCCTGGAGAAAGGTCTGGGCGTGCTTCAGCTTGAAGTTAAAATCGTGATCATCGGTGTTTGGCCCGAAACGGATCTCTTTAATGATCACCTTCTGGGTCTTCGCCTTGATCTCCTTCTGCTTCTTTTTCTGTTCGTATTTGAACTTGGAGTAATCAACTACCTTGCATACCGGCGGATCCGCATTGGGTGAAATTTCCACCAGATCCAGGCCCTGATCCTGGGCCAGCCGGATAGCCTGCTGGATAGGATATACATCTACCTTAATGTTCTCGCCAACCACCCTGACCCTCGGGGCCGTTATCCGCTCGTTAATGCGGTAAGGTTCCTCCGGTCTATGGGGCCCTCTCCTGAAGGGTCTGTTGAAACTCGGTCTGTTCGTATTGCTGTTGATAATCTTTATGTGTTTAAGTTCAA
>DASPJC010000130.1:0-19361 GCA_035628815.1 Ohtaekwangia sp.
GCACCCCGTCGACAACATACAGCGGTTCCGAATCTCCCAACGTACCGGTCCCTCTCACGCGTACACGCAAACTTTCACCGGGCTGCCCGGACGTGGCGCTGATCTGCACACCCGGCGTTTGTCCCTGCAGCGCCTGTTCGAGGCGAAGGCTGTTGGTATTGACAAGGTCTTCTCCCTTTACATTTACGGTCGCCGCCGTGACCACCTTTTTTTCCTGTACGCCATAACCTACCACGACGACCTCGCCCAGCGTGGTCAGGTCCTGCGTCATCGTGATGTCAAAATTGGTTTGATTACCGACCGTGAACTCCTGGCTTTTATAACCTATGAAGGTTATGCTCAGTACGTCAGTATCGGAAGCACGTATTGAAAAATTGCCCTCGGCGTCGGAAGCTGTTCCGGTCGTGGTTCCTTTGATCAGTACGTTTACGCCTGGCATGGATTGGCCAGTTTCATCTTTTACGGTCCCTGTGATAACCCGTTGCTGTGCGTACGCGACTGTTGCGAGCAGCATCAGGAGCACCACAGAAACACATACATTTCTGTAGATCTTCATCATCATAGTAATTGGTTTAGTTTGTTTGTTTGGTATTTATTGGAACTTCTGCCGTATTCACTGATTCATTTTTATGTCCAGCGGCCTGCCGTCATAGGTTACAACCTGTTCGGGGGTACCGCTGCCGATGCCGACGGGATGATCGGGGTTCACCCGGATGATTTTGAAGGTTCGTTTCATGAGCATGCCTTCAAACGAACCTTTTCGCGCACCGATGTGAAGGGTTCGTGATGCTTCATCATAGCGCAATGGAATGATGCTGTATTTTCCCTTTTCGTAATTGTAGTTGACGTTCTCATCCTCATAAAGATTGAATGATCCGTCGCGACCGGCGTATACATACAGGGTTAGCGGGTCAGCTGGTTTTTCGGTGGCATATTGAATCTCCGGGCCGGTTGGGAGAATAGAACCGGCCCTGGCATACACCGGCATTCTTTCCAGGGGAGAATCTGCTGTGACCAGTTGCCCGCCTTCGGTGTAGCGACCTGTATAGAGATCGTACCATCCTGTACCTGCGGGAAGGTACACTTTGCGGCTGCGGGCTTCATGCACGTAAACCGGGTTGATCAGCAGGGCTGGCCCGCACATATATTGATCGGCGATGTTATGAACGCGCGCGTCGTTGTTGAAATCCATAACCAGGCCGCGCATGATGGTATAGTCGTCCAGGTAACTTTTGCCGGCCAGGGAGTAGAAGTACGGCATGAGAGCATAGCGGAGGCGGTTATAGTAAACCATCGTCTTGTACGCGGCATGACCTTCCGGTGCGATGTTAAAAATCTCACGGTAGGGATACTGGCCATGGGACCGGAACAGCGGGCAGAAAGCGCCAAACTGGAACCACCGCGTGTTGAGTTCACGCCATTCGGCTAAGGTTTCGCCAGTCGCGCGTTCAAACCTTTTCTCGACAGCGAACCCGCCAATATCCATTGTCCAGTAAGGGATACCGGACAGTGAAAAGTTTATCCCGGTGGCGATCTGGTCTTTCATGTCACTCCAGCGCGACACGATATCGCCGCTCCAGGTCGCCGCGCCATACCGTTGCTGGCCTGCGTATGCGGACCGCGTTAAGATAAAGACGCGTTTATCAGGACTTGATCGCCGTTGCCCTTCATAAACACTTTTGGAATTCATTAAAGAATAGGCGTTGAAATATTTTTCACCGGGCCCCAGTGCCGTGGGACTCATGTTAACGATCCGCTCACGGATGGAGAGATTTGAATGCATGTCGGGCTCCGTTGCATCCAGCCACCAGGCATCAATGCCCAGCCGGTTCAATTTCGCATCGATCTGATCCCAGAAAAGTTTCCCCGCTTCGGCATTGAAGGGATCGTAGAAAGTAGATTCATAGCCAGGACCGACCCAGTCTTTCCTTTTTTTCTCGATATTCCGTGCGAAGAGGAAACCGTTCCGCTCCATCTCTTCGTAATGCTTTGTTCCCTTGTTAAATTTGGGCCAGACGGAAATCATGAGCTGAACATTAAACTTGTTGTGCAGCGCATCCATCATACCCCGGGGATCCGGGAAACGTTGCACATCAAATTCATGCGATCCCCATTTCGGATCTTCCCAGTACTGCCAGTCCAGCACGATGTTGTCCAATGGTATACCACGGTTGCGGTATTCGCTGACAATGTCCATCACTTCCTGCTGTGTTTTATAGCGCTCACGGCTTTGCCAGTACCCCATGGCCCATTTGGGGACGATGGGCGCTTTTCCGGTAAGGGTGCGATAACCTTTTATGACTTCGTCCGCATCATCGCCCTGTATAAAGTAGTAGTTGATTTCAGCGGCGATCTCCGAAGATAGTGTTAACCGTTTTTGCTCCCCTTCCGGCAATGGGTCAAGATGTTTGACCGCGAGGTAAGCCCCGCCATCCGGTATCCATTCGATCTTCAAGGCATGCCGTTCGCCCTTTTTTAGTGTCTTTGAGAATTTATTCGTCCAGGGATTCCAGCCCTGACGCCATTTGTCCATGATGAGCTCTCCATCGACCCACACCTTCGAATAACCCGATGCATACACGAGAAATTTATGCGCGCCATCCACCGATGACGAGAACGAACCTTCCCAGGTAACTTTTCCATTCCGTGCAACGTCGACGGGGAAATTGTCAACCTGCGGTGTTTCGAGGAATTCGTATTCGATTTTATCCTCTGTGGCAGTCTTGATAATCTTATCTCCAACGTAATAATCTGCTGTTAAGCCACCGGGGTTTCCCGCACGGTCGTATAGGGTGAGGCTATTGAGGGGCTGATAATCTCGCGTGTCACCGAATTTGCTGATGGAGTAATTGTCCCACAGCAAACCATAATTTTTACTGGAATATAAAAAAGGAACGACGTCAACAATGTTATGTTGTACAAGTTCAACATCCTGCCCCTTATAATTGACCTGGCCATTTTGATGTCCACCCAGTCCGTAAAAAGCTTCATCATCAGGCGATTCAAAAGACTGCCGGACGTGATACGCCCGAAGATCATTCGCTGTGACCGGCATGAACATCCTTCCTCCGCCGTTTCCTTCCTTCAACAAGACCTTACCGGAAGCGTCTGTAAAAGTCACCGCGCCGTTGATCAGCGAAACGCTTGCCTGAAGTGACGATGTTACAATGGCTACAGTGGAATCCGTTTCGACTACAGACCAGCTAACCTCCGTTTTCGCTTCAGGTAATACGATCAGGCTTTTCTCGGTCGAAAACGTATCCAGGGCCGATGCCCGCACATGAATGATCCTGTCATTCATGACGTCCAGACCTACCCGCCGCGTTTCATTTGCACCGGGGGACTTCAGATGAACCACAATTCCGTCTTGTGTCTGCTCAAATGCGCCTTTTCGGGAGCATGCGGCAGTTGAGGCTACAATTAAAAAAGAGAATACAAATTTTTTCATCGCCATGCGCTTAGTACATCCGTTTGAAAGGGTTCTGCAAACGGTTGCATAAAATTAGCGCGGCACGCACCCGGCTGGGGTACGGTTTTGTCTCAAAACGGTGATGGATACGTCTTCAGAGGGGTATGAAATGTCTGAATACAGGGTATGTTTTCGCTACAACCGGCGAGGGGCTAAAAAGATGCTGTTCGGGGCGGGAAGCTGTGGAAAAGCTGACGTTTTTCTCTGGGTTTGGAGATTACGATCCGGTCTCGGGCATCTCATTGCTGACGTAGTATGCACCCTTTTTCACCGACATGCTGTGTACGATCTTGCAATCCCTGTAGATGGTAACGATGTCATCTTCAGGCGTATTTGCCTGGTCCCTGGCCTCCTCCGTGAGTTGCCCGGCGTCCTCCGGCGACAGAATAATATAGAGTGGCGGTTCCTGCCGGTGATCCTGCTTATACTTTTGGATTAATTCGTCTACACGTTCTGTAAGGCGGCCCATGATATTGTTTTGGAGGTTTGAATTTCGCCTGTTTGGCGATCTGACTGGATTTCCCAACGGGTACGCGGTACGCAACCCTCAGGCATGACGGCGCGACGCGAACCCGATGAGAAAGCTCATGTTATTTTTACAGGTAAATCCTGTGAGTCATTCGATCACCACGTCGTCATTTTTTAAAAATGCTGGCGCCAAAAGCAATGACGAGCACAAACAGGATAATAAAAATGAAGAACAATACTTTGGCGATAGACGCGGCACCTTCCGCAATGCCGCCGAATCCGAATAAAGCCGCGATAATCGCGATGACAAAGAATATTGCTGCCCAGCGTAACATAGTAGTTGTGGTTTTGTTGAACGAAACAGCTGTTTGCTGCTGCTTAAAATGGTTCGATTTCAATACCAGCCGTTCGCAACGGAGGAAGGTTGCTTTTTGTGGTGAAGATGCCCCAATCTTTAGGGTTTCAGGTTAGAGGTTAAAGGTTACGGGTTATGTCCACAGGTTATCATGGATTACGGTCCAGGGATCGGGTGAATTAAACCTGACCGCGAAGCGTTGGGTTACCCTCAGGCTGCCGGGGCAACGTTAGGGAGGGTGATACTAAAAAGCGAGCCATTGCCCAGCTTAGAATTGACCGTAATTTCACCCTTCAATTTTTCAACGGCTTCTTTGACGATATACAAACCGAGGCCGGCGCCTTCGCTTTCTTCCGTCGCGCGGTAAAACATGTTGAATATATTCGGAAGATAACTTTCCCGAATGCCAATGCCGTTGTCCTCGAACACTATATGAATGTTTCCGTTGACAGAAACATCCACGTTCAGAACGTTTTCCTTTTTCAGCAGGTCGCAGTACTTGATGGCATTGGAAAGGATGTTGTGAAAAATAATTCTGAGACGATAACGATCCGAGTAGCATTCGGATGGTCCTTTATGAACGAAGTTTATTTTTAGCCGTTCGGCCTTCGGTAAAAATTTAAGCCTCTCGAAACTTTCATCGAGTAATTCCTTTACGCCGATCTTCTCAATTTGTACCTCGCCCCTGGCGTTGCGTGAATAGTCGAGAATCTCCCGCAAGGTTTCATCAAGTTTCAAAACACTTTTCTCCATCATCTCCAGGAACGTACTGAACTGGGGTGGTACACCACCGTTCTCAGCCTTGGCGACATTGATCAGGCCCAGTACAGATGCCAGCGGCGCACGAAGGTTGTGTGAAACGCTGTACACAAAATTATCCAGTTCCGTGTTGGTTTTGATCAGCTGTTTATTGGTCAGATTGATCTCAATGTTCTGGCGGCGCAACTCCTCTTCCGTTAATCGTTTCAGGGCCTCTGCTTCACGCTGGTTTAACGCGTTGGTAATCGCGTTTGGTAGCCGTGACAAATTGGACTTGAGAACATAGTCGTCGGCGCCCTGCTTTAAACACGTGACCGCGAATTCCTCAGATACTGTCCCCGTTACCAGGATAAACGGTACCGACAGCCCATGTTCGCGGCATAATCGCAGTGCCTCAATGGAATTGAATTGGGGGAGGCCATGGTCGGACAGGATCACGTCCGGAACAAATTCCCGAAGTGCCGTGATAAATGCATCGCGTGTATCGACGCGCGTGTGTTCAAACGACCAGCCTTCTTTCCGTAGCACCCGGTCGACCAGTCCGGCATCATCAGCCACGTCTTCCAGAAATAATATCTTCAGTTCGCGCTGCATATTTCCAGATATAATAAACAAAAGCCCGGCGTCATTGGAGCGGCGGCGTGGGATAAAAGACAGGCAACGCCGCAGGTCATCAGTCCATCACCGGGATTTCTGATGTCCACACCACCCAGGCACCTGGACGAAAATGTGAAAAAATGTGTCATTACAGTATCCATAAACATCAACGCAACCGTGTTAGCCGAAAACAAATAGTACAACCGTTGCCGCTAATTTTAATAGTAACAAAATTTATAAAAAAATAAAATTATAGACACGTGTATTAATCCGGTATCCGCATTAGAAATAGATTATAACATGAGCGGACGGTTTCATCCCAAAAAGTCGGGTGCTCGCCGGGGCGTAATCATTCCAATTCCGACATACAGCCATCTATTACCTAACCTTTGGAATCCAGGGGAGATTTGGATCCCCTGGCCTAGCAAACGTTCCTGATCGTGGTGGGGTCGCGTGATGCCGCAGCCACAACAACCAGGCCGCGTCGGGAAATCAAGGAAATCCTGCTCGTTTCATTTTGGCACTATCGTGCATCCGCTTTCCTGTTTCCACCAAAATTTTAACCCATCCGGACACGAAAAAACCAATATAAATTTTATTTTATCCGGCAATTCTCCCATCGTAATAATATTTCCCTAAATAAGAAATGAATAAAAAGATAACCCTTAAAGGCGCGGTTTAACACAGTAAAAATCCTGGCATGATAATCAACTATAAGTGTGAAAAAGACATCAATGACTAAAAAGACCGTTGTAGCTGTTTTCGAAGATGATCCTATAGATCTCTTCCTCTACGAAAAGCTCTTTGAGCGATTGTCGGATAAGATGACCTGTCTCTATGTGCGTACACTGGAAGACCAGGCGCTGTTATCGGGGCACCTTGAATTCGATATGGCGATAATCGATATCCATTTTTGGGGTAATAACGTCGGGCTATCCATTCTCTCAAAACTCAGGAACAGTGCAGGCAGGGATTTCATTGCCATTGCCATTACACCGTTGTTGCAGGAAGGCGATCTGGAATTAATTATGTCTGCGGGTTTCGACCTTTGCGTGGAGAAGCCTGTCATCTTTCAGCACGCCACCCATTGGCCAGTCGGGTTTCAGGGAACCTGAAGATCTTTCTTTACCGGCAGATAGATTTCAAACACAGCACCTTTATCCGTCTCCCCGTTAGCCGTGATAATGCCATTGTGATTCTCTACGATACGCTTGCATATTGCAAGACCCACACCAGAACCTGAATATTTCGACTTGCTGTGAAGCCGCTGAAATACATCGAACACCTTCGCATTAAACTCACTTTCGAAACCGATGCCATTGTCGGAAAACACCAGGTGGTGGTAGTCGTGCCAAGGCGTTGCCTGGTGCCCTTTGATCATATCACCTTTCACGATATCGGCTGTAATCGTCAGCTTTAAAGGAACATCCTGCTTGGAAAACTTGAGGGCGTTACTGATCAGGTTGGTCAGCAACTGGTGCAACTGAAAAGGAATGCCTACCAGGACCGGCAGGGGCGAACTGTCGATCGTTGCTGCTTTTTCGGCAATGGTTTCCTCCAGGTCTTTAGTTACCGTCTTCAGTTCTTCATTAAGATCAACCCATTCAAATTTGTGCTCTGCCGCGCTTGTTCGCGCAAAAGCCAGGAGGTCGCGGATGAGCTCTTCCATTCGCGCGGCATTTCGCTGAATGCGTTGCAGCATTTCCTGGCCATGCCCTGACAGGTTCGGCTCCTCCACTTCCGCAAAACGGGAAGTAAAGGATTGAATTTTACGGAGCGGCGCCTGCAGGTCGTGACTGGCGACATATGCGAAAGCGGCAAGCTCGTTGTTCATTTGCTCCAGCTCGGTATTTTTCTGCTTCAGGAGGTCCTCGCTTCGTTTTCGCTCCGTGAGATCACGGGTGACCTTCACCAGGTAGATAACTTCTCCGTTGTCGTCATGCAGCGCCGTGATCACAACGCTTCCCCAAAACCGGGTGCCATCTTTCCGGACACGCCATCCTTCATGGAAAGCTTTTCCGTTTTTGATCGCTTCCTCGATTAACTGCTCCGGAAGGCCGCTGTTACGGTCTTCCGCGGGGTAAAATATCCTGAAATTCTTCCCGAGGACATCCTGCGGTTTATATCCTTTGATCGACTCCGCGCCTTTATTCCAATTGATGATCACACCTTTCTTATCAATGAGGACGATGGCATAATCCTCAATCTCAGATATGATCCGTTCCCAGTGAATATCCATTTGTTTTTCTTAAAACCGACTTTCTTTTCCGACCGTCAACAATGATCATTTCAGAGATGTTGATCGCTTCCCTTTCCTACCCTAACCCTTAAGAAACGCCAGGCGAAGCCAGACATATCCCGACAACCCGGCTACCAGCGAGCCAATCATCACGGCCATTTTTGACTGGTCTATTGTTTCCGGGCTCTCGAAGGCAAGCATACTGATAAAAATAGACATTGTAAAACCGATCCCGCCCAGCAATCCGGCCCCCGCAATGTGCCGCCAGCTGATATTTTCTGGTAATTTCCCCCAACGCAGCAAGACACCCAATGCACTAAAAAGAAGTATGCCAGCAGGTTTACCCACCACGAGACCTGCTATAATTCCCAGGCTTATCGCACTACCCAATGCTTTATAGAAATCCGGCGCGATGAGGATGCTGGTGTTGGCAAGGGCAAACAGCGGTAGTATCACGAATGCGACGGGCTTATGGAGAAAGTGCTGTAACCGATACGACGGAGACTGCTGATCGCCATTGCCAAAAGGGATGGCGAATGCCAGTAGCACCCCGGTAATGGTGGCGTGTACCCCGCTGTTCAGCATCAGAAACCACATTGCGATACCTGCCAGCAGGTATGGCAAAAGCACACGAATACCCAAACGATTCAGGATCAGCAGCACCACAAAAATGGCCAGCGCCGAACCCAGCATTGTCCAATGAATGGTGTGTGTATAAAAGATGGCAATGACGATGATAGCGCCCAAATCATCAATGACCGCCAGCGCGGTAAGAAATATCTTCAACGCTGCCGGTACCCTGTTTCCCATCAACGACAACACACCCAGCGCGAACGCGATATCCGTGGCCATCGGGACACCGATGCCCCGCATGTTACCACCGTCCGCATTGATCAGATAGTACGCCAGTGCAGGTACAACCATTCCGCCAGCCGCGGCCATGACAGGAAGCGCCGCGTTTTTCATGCTTGACAGCTCGCCATGATAAATTTCCCGCTCCAGCTCAAGCCCGATCAACAGGAAAAAAATCGTCATCAGGCCATCGTTGATCCAGTGAACCAGGTGATGACCCGCAATCTCCCAATGCCAGATATGAATGTATCCGCCCGTAAAATTGCTCAGTAAAAGCGAAATGATTGTACAGCAAATCAGTACCAGGCCACCCGCACGCTCGCTGTTAAAAAAATCCGTAAATAATTTAGTCAGTACCATGGCCACACGCTAACGGACCCAAAGACCTACTATAAAAAATGCAGCCATCGGTTTACGACGCAGTGAAATAGGTCCGCAAAGTTTCATAAGGCATTTCCACCTCCAGGTACACTGGCGCATCGTTGATACTATGATAGTTTAGTTCCACAATGCTGCGCCTGCTGTTCTGCGGGCTGGGAAAGATACGTCCGATGCTGTCAACGTTAATCAATTCAGTTTTTGTTTCCTCCTCCTCGATAACCTTGAGTTCAATAAACTTCATCATACATATTGGGCTTGTTGAATGGGCAAGTTACTACCTCTTCGAGATTTTAACGATTTTTACAAATTGTTTGATCGCGGAAGGGGGCCGGCCGTTTTAAAAAACCGATTTCAATTGCTACCTTGATCGTGTAAAAAAGCTACCATGAAACAGCAAACCATTACGCCGAAACGGTCATTGACGAAAGAAACCGAAGACCTGCTCAACAAACAGATCATCATGGAGGGAAAATCTTCCGCGGCATACCTTTCCATGGCGTCGTGGTGTGAAACACGCGGGTATGACATCTCTGCCGACTTTCTATACAAGCATTCGGAAGAAGAAAGAATGCACATGCTGAAACTTTTCAGGTACATCAATGCCGCCGGTGGCCATGCCCTGCAACCTGAAGTCACCGGTATCAAGCAGGAATTCAAAAGTCTGCGCGAAGTTTTTGAATTGGTCCTGAACCACGAACTGGAAGTGACAAAATCCATTCACAGCATTGTCGATCATTGCTTTCAGATAAAGGATTTCGCGACGTTCAACTTCCTGCAGTGGTATGTCATGGAGCAGCGCGAGGAAGAAACGCTTGCCCGCAGAGCGGTTGAGATCTTCAACATCATCGGCGAAGAGGGCGTCGGCCTGTGGATGATCGATCAAGAGATCGGAAAACTGGAAGGTTACGCCGCGAAAGTGTCCGGCAAAATGTGATCTTCCGTTGCTTACAACACCGCGCCGCTCCAGAACCACTGGCCCTGGTTGTTGAAGTACCACGTGCTGTTCCCGGAGATTTCTTCGCCTTCGTCCGTATACCCGTCGAAATCCAGTGATACGTTAGCATTCACCATGCTCAGCGGCGGCAGGACGCGATCGGGGGATCGCCTCAGGTTCAACCGGGCTTTCGTTTTAACTGTTCCGTTTAGCGTGACCTTTGAAAGTAATGCCGGTGCCAGGTCTTGCACAACCGGCGCACGGGCAAGGATAATCAGGCGGTTCATATCTACCTTATATCCCGGGCAGGTTTTTATACCGTAGATCTCGTGGTGACCAATGACATGCTCGCGATCCAGCGGGATTTGCCATCGTGTCGTGATGTCGCGAATTAGTTCACTGCTCGATTTGTACATCGCATCAGACCAGTCGCTGTTCACGTGCCCTTCATGCTCGATGCCAATGGTATAGTAATTGGGATTCAGGTAAACGGCAGCATCCAGTTTCCGGATGAGTGGCCAGGTCGGTGTGCTCACGCGTCCGGCGTGCCAGGCCGTATCCGCTTCCCTGACATAGCGGTGTATCGCACCGCTCTGACCGACGCCATAATGTGCCGAGACTTTTGACTGCGGATTGGCAAACCAGCTGTCGGTGCCGGACAAGGTGCCTTCCATTATATGGATCACCACCGCCTCGGGCTTATATCCTTTGCGGCCACGATTAAAGTTCGGACTTGATTTTTCGATGATGTTCATGCCAATGATGTTTCGTATTAACCCAGTGCTTCCGGCTGATTTACTTCAGCTTCATCCGGAACTTCCTGGGGCTGAACCGGCCGGGACGCCTGTTTGTTTTCCATCGCTTTAATGGCAACATAGACGATCGCACTCAAACCAAGCAGGATGAGATTGCTGAAGTGAAGGTCGGGTATCACCGCTTCGGCGGACGTGGTTTCGTCCGCCAACCCTTGGTTTACAGCCGTTATATACCAGAGGCCGAATACGAGATTAAAAACAAGAATCTGGAACCGGTGTACACTGATGCCCTTCTCATCCGAAAGAACATCGATAAAAAAGTTCTTACCCCTATCGTCATCCTGGTGCCTGAACACTTCTGAATTATTCTTATCGGCCGTATCAATGAGGCGCGCGATGATCGTTGTCACGGACGCAATACCAATCAACACGAGGGTGGATAATGGAAGAACAGGCAGGACATTTTTTCCAGCCATAATACCGGCGACTGTTGCCAGTAAGATCAGTGTCCACCAGATCAGTAGTACGCGCGAAAAGCTGTACGGCCGCGGAATTCCAATGCTGTTATCGCGTAGCATGAAATATTTTCGATCGAGGCGTATCACGATGAGCAGTAAACCACCCCATACCACCCAGAAAATGACAATCGGATTCATCTCTTTTTTCTTATTGCCTTCCGGCATTTAATACTAAACATGCAATGACCATTGCTTGATCTGATCGTTGTTAAAAATATTGCGTGTCTGTTCATCCAGCAATGTATTGCGAGCCTGCTTCCACGCGTCGATCTTATGTTGACCATAGCCATGAAGCATACGCGGCGGTGTGACACCACATTGTTTGCCCCAGTGAAAGGTAAACGGAACCTGTGCCTCATCCAGACGCTTCCAGGCTTCCTCGATGAACTTTAACATCCGGGCAGACCAGACACAGTCCAGCTCCAGCACACAGGTTTGGGGACCGAAACAGGTGAATCCCAGTGTCGCCTGCGTTGCTTTTACAAACCGGAGGGCGTACACGCCTGCAAAAGGACCGAAGGCCGGGTCGGCATTCAATGCCAGCATGATATCGACCACCTTGTTGACCTCCGCCAAGGGAATCCCCATGGCGGAACTGATGAGCTTGCCGCGCAATTCCGTATCACCGAAGATCTCGCCACGGGTGCCCCTGACATTTGCATAGGTTTTGTAGGATCGCTTCACAAGCCCGTTCACGATCGTGGGAACAATGTGCGGGACCGCATCGCTGATCAACCCGATAAAAGCCGGTGCATCGTCGCCAGGTCCGATTCCGGAATCTGTTCCGGGCGGGGTATAGCTGTTGGCGATGTAAGGTCTTTTGTACATGGTCGTCACATAAGCGCCGTCATCCATATCGTGCGGATTGAAGGTGACCTGAAAGTGATGGGGATGCTCACTTCCGTAGGGAAGGAAATCTGCCGGTGAAAAGTCGAGGGTCTGTAACAGGTGACGGAGTCGCGGATCTTTTTCCCGCTGCCGATAGCATTCGAGAAGGTACAACGGCTCTGTCTCAATCATCACGCCATGAATAAAACCGAAACTGCCAAAGCTGACGACCGCGGCATTGAAAAGCGCATCGTTTCGTATCAATTGTGCATTCAGCTTTAATGCCAGCGATGCCTTTGTAACCTTATACGATTCGCGTTCCAGGTAGACGTTGTGTGCCGGGTTATTTTTATCCGGACCGGTAATAATGTGCAGGCCGACAACAAAATCCTGCACTGCGCCAAAATCAAAAGCAGAGCCGTGAGTTCCTGTTGACATGGCGCCAACGATGGTCTGACCATTGCTGGCACCGGATGTTTTTAACGCTTTGTTCCGGCGCTTCAGGTAACCGTTCAGTTCGTGAATGGAGACGCCGCATTGGACGAATAAAAGATCGCTGCTGCTGCCGGGATACGATTCTTCGACCTGTGACGGTGAAATGCTGAATCGCCAGTTAAGACCCTTTGTGTTGTACATCCGGCCTTTGTTGCAGGTCGCAATGCGCGTCCAGGTCCATCCGCCACCCAATGCCCTGATCGGTTTACCCGCCTGAATGGCATTGCCGATGTGTTCCTGGATGGCGGCCGACATGCGGTTATAACCGACGATAATGTCCTCGCTGCTGCCGTTCCACATGTCGAGGAGGTCGTCAATGTCTTCGCGGAACGTCATATGGCGGTTCTGCCACTCGTCGTTACCGGTACTGATGATTTGTGCCATGGTCATGCTGTTATAATTCTCCCTCCATGGGACAAGGCTTGGCGCATTGCCATTCAATGCGCATCGGGCTCCAGATACCCAGTGTCACCACCGTCAGCAGTGCGTAGCCGAAATTACTTTCAGCCCTCACGTAGTGAAACCCCATGTTACCTTCTGCATCCTCGGTACCGCCGGGAGCACAATTTTTAGGAAACAAGCCGCCTTTTGGTTTTTCAATCAGGCCCCATAAAAAGTTGTGAACCACCTGCGACTGCAATTCAGTGGAAGATCCGCGATTGGATGTGATCTTGTAATTATAGCACGACGTAAAACAAAACAACACAGCCAGCATCAACACGCCGCTGGATTTACCTGAGCGAATAATCTGTTTGTCGGGAAACATTTTTCTAACGGTTTAACGGTAGCGCACAAAGACAAAAAAACCCATCATCTGTCTTTCCGGACAGAACGATGGGCTCATATCAAAGATAGAAAGCGTCTCAGAGATTCACAATGACTGCGCCTGAATAGTTACACCTGAAATATAAGGTACGGAAAGCGGGGCAAGCTCAACGGCTTTTGTTCCAGTAGATCTTAAGATTGTGGGTGGCCCTTCCCGCGGCAATAATATCCTTCTTACCATCTCCATCTATATCGGCCACCTGCAGGTCTTCACATGCCATGCCATTATCATCGATCCAGTAATCCGCCCACCGGCCTTCCGGCGACCCGGTGGTTGTAAAAAGTTTAATACCGACTTTCTTTTCCCCGTTGGGTTGGCGCCATCCTACAACGACCTGATCGGTTCCGGTATTCAACAAGTCGGCAACCGCCAGCGCGTGACCCTGATTAAGGTCTTCTGTCAACACCATCCGCGATGTGTGGTATAACGCGAGCGTGTTGCCGTGCATCGGTTCAATGCCTGCAATAATTTTTTCCTCACCGGCTCCCCTCCCTACGCTTACCTCACCAAAACTTTTCTCTCTCAGTACGGCCGGCGTACTGGTCCGCTTCCACTGCCCCTTTGTCATGGAAAAAACATTGATACCTTCTTTCCCACCGACGTAAATATTTTCAAGTCCGTCTTCCGCGACCACATCGAAATTGTGGGTGAGGTGCATGGACGAGTCGATGAGCATGTAGCTCCATTTCGCGCGTGGATCAGCTGGTTTTTCGTACGCCAAGATTTTAACACCCCGGCCAGATCCGTTTTTATTTCCACGGCCATGCAACGGCAGCACCACAAGCTGGAACCGATGTTTCCCAGTTTTATCCAGCGCATCCGGTGAACGGTGGGTTCGTGATGCAACCTGACGGCACGCCAGCGTGTGGTGGGATCATCCGGCCTGATGAGGAAATGTACGGAACCGGACCGCAACGTATCCGATGTTTCTCCTGGATTCCACCGGGCACCGACGGCTACTTCTACTTTTCCATCGCCATCAATATCCCGGGCAGCAATGCATACATTGTCAGCGTCGGTAAGATTGTCGATCATGATGAATCTTTTCCAGTCGCCGTTGCGATACCACACAAATTGTTTTTTATCGGCCAACAGGATATCCTGTTTCCCATCGCCATCGACATCACCCGTTGCAATACCGTATCCAATCTCAACATTGTTGTCGATCGTTTGCGGCTGAAATTGTGGCTGGCCATACGTTGTTATACACAGCGCTGCCATCCAGTAAAGTGAAACCATGACACGCATAAGGAACAGTTGAAAGTTCATTTAATAGCCGGTCAGCCGCATCAGGCCGATACGGCGTATTGAAGTTATCAATTTGGAAACCGCCTACAAAAAAAATGGCACTGCCGCAATTACACAGCAGTGCCGATGAGGCATGGACCACGCGTTTTACCGCGAAAGCCCGTAAAGTAATATTTAAAAAATATGTATGCTTGGTGTTTATATGCTTCTTACGCGGGGAACACTTGAAGCGGAGATCAGGCTGTACATCATGCCGCCCATGCTGACCATCATCACGCAAACCAACCCACCCGCGAAAAATTCAGGGTGCGCCTCTACCAGTTCGGGACTATAGTTGTAGACCATGACAAATGCTGCAGAAGCCAGGATAATTAACAAGAAGAAGATTACAAAGATCGGTTTCATCATTCCAGGTTTTAATACGCTTACCCTTAAAGCAAACGGGTTGCCATACCGGGAAATGGCTTATGGCGCGCAGATTTGAAGGTTCAGACCGGTCAGTTTTCCCAAATATGGATGAGTTTCTCCCGTACCAGCAGACCCATCACGCTTCCCTATTCCGTCAGGCTTTTGAGGTACGCCACGCTTTGCGGCACCTGGGTGTTCACGTGGCTGCTCTCATCTTCGATGAAATAATGCTTGATACCGATCTTCTTCGCCTGCTTCAGGATCCCGGGAATATCGATTTCGCCGGTGCCTAGCGGAACATCGTTTTCGGGGGAAGTGAGACCGGTGAGATCTTTCTTTATACCCTTCCGCATATCCTTCAGGTGCATCAGCTTCCAGCGATCGCCATATTTCTTCAGCAGTGAGACAGGATCCCCGCCGCCGAATTGTACCCACATAACATCCATTTCGAAAGACACGTACGCAGGGTCGGTATTCTTGACAATGTAATCCAGCAGTGTTCCTTTTTCGTGCGGCCAGAACTCGTAGCCGTGAACGTGGTAGCAAAAGGTAATGCCGTTTTCTTTCAGGACTTTTCCCGCCTTGTTAAAATCTTCCACCGCCTTTTTTGCGTTCTCCAGGTTAAAGCTGCCGGTCTTGTGCGGGATCCACGCACACATAACATAGCTGGCGCCCAGCGCCTTTGCTTTGGCGGCAACACCCGCCGGATCCTGCACCAGTTGCTCGTATCCTGTACCCATTGAAGGAATGCTGAGGCCGCGTTCGTCACAAAGTTTCCTGAATTCCTCCGGTGGCATTTTTCCCCCGCCGCCCTCGAGTTCGGTAAAGCCCATCATCTTAATGGTATCCAACGTGGCGGCTATATCAACAGGAAAGCTTTTCCGGAAAGTATAGGCCTGCACGCCCAAAGGCGCTGTGTACAATGGCTTCTTTGCTTTCTGTGCCTGTGTGGTCTCGCAGATAAAGATCGCCAGGAAAAATATCATCAAGGTGAAATGCTTTTTCATTGGTTAGCTGTTTAAGATGACTGAGTCGTTATGTAGACGGAACATCCGCATTGATTTTCAAATATTGCCTTTTTTCAATTCTTCCACGGCATGATTGGCTGCGCGCGCTGTCAGGGCCATAAACGTCAGCGTCGGATTTTGCGTCCCTGTTGACGTCATACAGGCACCGTCCGTAACCAGTACATTTTTACAATGATGAAGCTGATTCCAACCGTTCAGGAGCGACGTCTTTGGATCATGGCCCATGCGCACGCCGCCCATCTCATGGATGTCGGCGCCGGGTGGGGTCTTTGTATCATTCACACGGATATTGGTGAATCCGGCTTTCTCGAACATTTCCTGTGACTGGGTCAGATAGTCCTCCACCATTTTGTCATCATTCTCGCTCCACTCACATGAAATGATCAGCTGGGGTATGCCGTATTTGTCCTTGAGGTCGGTGTGCAGGCGTACGTGATTTTTTTCAAGCGGCACGCATTCGCCCATCATCCAGCTGCTGATGTTCCACTCACCCAGTTCCGGATGTAAAAGTTTTTCACGCAACTGGTCGCCTATTGCACCCGTATCGGTGTTAAAGCCACGTCCGCCGCCAATGCCGATTGCATAGCCTCTTAGAAAATCCGTTTCCTGCTTTCTCACATTTCTGAAACGCGGAATGTAACTGTGCGTCGGACTCCGCCCATCGGTCCTTTTGTCTTTGAAACCTTCGTATTGCGCATTCGCTTTTCCGCGGTAATTGTGCCACGATATGAATTTGCCCAAAAGACCGCTGTCGTTACCAAGGCCGTTGGGAAACCTCCCCGAAGTTGAATTCAATAAAATGGCGTTACTGTTCAGCGCGGAAGCATTGACAAATATCACTTTGGCAAAGAATTCCATCATCGTTCCCGTTGTACCATCAACAATCCGCACACCCGTTGCCCGGTCTTTCTTCTCGTCGTATATAATAGAGTGAACAACCGCATGCGGGCGGATAGTCAGGTTGTTGGTCTTGAGCGCCCAGGGCAGCGTGGATGCATTGCTGCTGAAGTAGGCGCCGAACACACAACCCCTGTTGCACATGGTTTGGTTTTGACATTTATGCCGTCCCTGCTCCTGATGAATCGGCTGCGGATCGGTAATGTGGGCGCAACGCGCATGTATCAGGTGGCGATCGTTGTAATGCTGCTGCAAACTGTCCCTGAAATACTGCTCAATGCAACTCATTTCAAAAGCCGGCATACACTCACTGTCGGGAAGCTCGGCCAAGCCATCCCGGTTACCGGCGATACCGGCAAACTTCTCTACGTAAGCGTACCACGGTTCAAGGTCTTTATAACGGATGGGCCAGTCGACCGCAAACCCGTCACGTGCCGGACCTTCAAAATCAAAATCGCTCCAGCGCTGCGTCTGGCGTGCCCAGAGCAGGGACTTACCGCCAACATGGTAACCGCGGAACCACCGGAAAGGTTTTTCCTGGATAAATGGTTGTTCATCATCCTTGATCATCCAGTGCATCGTCTCGGCCCGGACAAATCTGGCCTGCTGAAAATCCCTTCGCTCTTCCAGCGTAACCGTTCCCCTATGCTCGAACTGCCACGGGCCTTTCGAAGCTGTGGGATAATCTTTAATGTGTTTAACATCACAGCCGCGATCGAGTATGAGCGTTTTCAGACCCTTATCACAAAGTTCTTTTGCGGCCCATCCGCCGCTGGCGCCGGAGCCTATAACAATAGCGTCATACGTTCTTTTCTTTTCCGATTCGATGGAGAGGTTTGCCATAAGCTTAAATTTTTACGTCCACGCAGCCATGATAATGTCCGGGAACGACCTTGTAGCCGTGGTAAGTAACCATCACCTCACGGGATGTATTGAAGCCCCGGATGGTTTCAGACTTGACCAGTTCAAAGAAATCCTTCTCTGCTTTTTTCTCCGAACCTGAAAATGTCAGCAGCAATTCCTGACGTTGCAGCTGATCACAGGCCACGAACGGCTTTCGATAATGAAGCTGTGCAAGGTCCTCCAGGCGCTGAAGCTGCTGCTTGATATTATCGCGTACATCCTGCGCATAACAATTGTCGAACAGTTTCTGTAAGAACTTGTCAACACCCACAGACAAGGCACCGATGGAATTGCCTGCTGGGATAATGGTATCGACAACGCTGGCGAGCAGTTCCTGCCCGGTAGCAGCGAATGAGGTCTGATGACCGGCAATACCGCTGACTGTCCAGCTTGATGCCCACGAAGGCAGCGCGACAAGTGCGCCCGATGCAGCGATGATCGTTTTCAGTACATGGCGACGGTCCATAGCTCAAAAGTTAATGATGCGTGATGCTACCTCCAGGAAAGGGATTGAATGTATCAAGAACCTGCCGCATTCGAAAATCAAATTACAGCACCGGGAAAGTTGCCATTTGTCTGGACGCTACCCTGGCTTTGCAGGCGGTTACTAACAACTGTTTAGCAGTACCTGCGCGTTAAAATTTTGAATTTTTTCAGCGCCTGACGCAGGGCTTACAGACAGCTATTTTGATTAGTTTTGCGCCGTATGAATTTTGATCTTTTAAAGAGCGAACTTGAAGGTGAGCTCTTTACCGATGAAACAACGCGGAAACTGTACGCCACCGATGCGTCCGCGTACCGCGAGGTGCCCAGGGCGGTGGCTATTCCCAGGACGGATGAAGATCTTGTAAAGCTTATCCGCTTTGCTGCTTCGCACAAGACGTCCATCATTCCAAGAACGGCCGGGACGTCGCTTGCGGGGCAGGTAGTCGGGGCCGGCATTGTGGTGGACGTGTCCAAGCATTTTAACAGGATACTGGAAGTCAATACCAATGAACGATGGGCAAAGGTCCAGCCCGGTATAGTCCGCGACGATCTCAATCATTATTTGAAGCCGTTGGGGTACTTCTTTGCACCGGAGACTTCGACGGCAAACCGCGCCATGATCGGCGGTATGATCGGCAATAACTCATGCGGATCGAATTCGGTAATTTACGGGAGTACGCGTGAGCACCTTCTGGAGGTGGATGTCCTTCTCGCTGATGGCCGCAAGGCATGGTTCGGTCCGCTAACAAAAGATGATTTCTTTCGGCGGATTGAACATGAGCGTTCGCTGGAAGACAGCATCTACCGGCACATTTATCGTACGCTGTCAGACCCGCGCAACATCGCAGCGATCGAGGCCGGTTTTCCGAAGCATTCCATTCATCGCAGGAATACCGGGTATGCCATTGACATGCT
>DASPJC010000131.1:0-4410 GCA_035628815.1 Ohtaekwangia sp.
TCGTCCGGTAACAGTGGCCCCCCGCCGTCGCAAGTTTCTCCTCAATTTTTCCCTGATCGTCCTTATGCCGGGAGTAGTTCGTCAGCTCAAGGAGGTTACTATTGATGCGCTTCAGATCGACGGGCTCGTCAATTTTGATAACATCATAGGACGGATAGGCCTCGATGCGCGCCACCTTTTTGTCGATCTTGCGAAGCGACGTGTCTTGTGCCAGCAGTCTGGCAGTGAACAGCATAAGCGCGAAAGTGAGCGACAGATTTCTACGCATGTGGTGAATTATTTTTTGGTTCCAGCCATACCACTTTCTGCTCCGGCTGATGCCCTTTACCGATAATATCGCGGTACAGCTCGGGCCGCCGCGCGTTGATGTAGCGGTGTCCGCCGGCCGCGGTAAGTTTTTCCGGTATAAGCGTGGCTATCACAAAGTCGTTGCCTAGGGTTCTGCATTCCGCAATCACATCGCCGAAAGGGTCTACGATCATCGAACATCCATTCTTCAACTGATCGTCATCCATGCCGATCGGGTTCGAGAATACGGCATAAACAGCATTGTCGTACGCACGTGCAGGCAACCATTTCATTAACCATCCGCGGCCTTTCATACCATCAAACTCCAGCCGCAGGGAAGTCGGGTCCTTTTCGCGGTTCGCCCATAACGCGGGGTCAACAAAACCGGCCCCCGGGCGCGTGGAAGGTGTGCACATCGTGACATGTGGCATAAAGATGATGTCGGCTCCCGATAATTTGGTGGCGCGCACATTTTCGATTACGTTGTTATCGTAGCAGATAAGGATTCCGCACTTCCAGCCAAAAAGCTCAAATACTGTATACTTGTCCCCCGGTGTCAAATGTGGATTGATAAAAGGATGGAGTTTCCGGTGCTTCGCGACCAGCCCGTTTTTATCGACACAGATGTAGGCTTTGAACAGATTATCCGAAGCATCCTTTTCAAAAAGTCCAGCCAGGACGGCGATATTGTATTGACCGGCTATAGCGGCCAGCCTCTCCACACTTTCTCCTGATGGAATAACTTCGGCAAGCGAGAGCATCTCTGCTCTGTCAAGGTGACGTGCAAAAGTATAGCCGGTCACAGCGCACTCGTGGAAAGCGATTGCCTGCGCACCTTGTTGAGCAGCTTTCGCGGCAAGGTCCTCAATCACGGCAAGGTTATACCTTTTATCGCCACTGCGATGTTCAAACTGTGCTGATGCTATTGTCAGATTCGTCATTGGATGTGATTCGCGAAGGTACGAAAGGCTCACATGATTATCATGCAGCCGTATCGGTATCCCTTAATGCACTGCGGCTATATTTACTTTCCTGATCCCTTTCGTGTGCAACTCAATGTGCCTGTCGCGCGCTTTGTTGTGATATTCGCTGATAATCTCGAGAATATCATGATCAATAAAATTACACTCGCTTCCGTCAATGGTCAGAACGCTGTACTCCGGGATCTGATCAAGGGCCTTCCTGAGTTTTACTTTATTTAAAAAAGTGACATTCGTGTTGAGCTTAATATTGTATACCACCGTTTCGTGCTGCATCGACCTGGACACTTTGTATTCGGCGCGAAAATTATTCTGAACTATATAATATGCTGAAACGAGCAGTCCGACGGTCACCCCGATGAGCAGATCGGTAAAAAGAATCACAACGACCGTTACCATAAACGGAATGAACTGCTTCCATCCCAGGCGCCACATGGCGACGTACAGCTTTGGCTTTGTCAGGTTGAATCCTGTCACGATCAGTATGGCAGCCAGCGATGCGTAAGGGATCATATTCAGTAAATAAGGAACCAGCATCACGGCCAGCAATAGGAATAAGCCGTGGGTAAAGGCGGAAAGCTTGGTTCTTCCCCCCGCGTCCGCATTGGCAGCGCCACGGACAATAACAGCGGTGAGTGGTATGGCACCCAACAGTCCACAGGTGATGTTGCCAACGCCCTGTGCTACAAGTTCACGGTTAACGGGTGTTATGCGGTTGTGCCTGTCGAGCTTATCGATTGCCTCGATGCACAATAACGTTTCGATGGTTGCGAGCAGCCCGATCGTTATTCCGGCTTTCCAGATTTCGGCAGTGGCAAAGATCCTTGAGAAGTCCGGGAAAGAAATGCTGGTGAACAGGTTATCTGGAATGTTCACCATCTGTGATTTACCGAGGGCTTGACCCGGAGCTGTCTGCAGGAAGACAAGATTAATGATGACGCCGGCAAGTACCGCCAGCAGCGGGGCGGGAATGACCCGTACTTTTCTGGCGCGGGGATGTTGCAGCAATAAAAGAATAGCCATCGAAATAACCGTGATCAGGATGGCTGTGTTCGAAAATTTCAGCCGCGTTGCTGTAGGAGAGATGAGGCCCGGAAACAAAGCTTTCCAGAAATCAGGCTGCTCACTACCCATCCCCGTTGGTATCTGCTTCAAAATCAACGTCAGGCCTATTGCTGCTAGCATTCCTTTGATCACGGCGGAAGGAAAATAATTGGCAATACCACCCAGCTTCAACATGCCCAAGGCAAGCTGAAAAATACCGGCGATTACGACCGCAAGCAGAAACATCCTGTAATCGCCCAGGGTTGCGATGGTGGCGGCAACGAGGGTAGTGAGACCGGCCGCAGGTCCAGACACCGCCAACTGTGAACCGCTGACAACCGACACCATGAGACCGCCGATAATGCCCGACAAAATTCCCGCATAAAGCGGCGCACCCGAAGCCAGCGCAATGCCCAGGCAGAGTGGAAGGGCTACAAGAAATACTGAAAGGCCGGCCGGAAGGTCATGCTTGAGCCAGATGATCCGGTAATATTTAATTGTTCGTTTCACGTTGGATAAAGATCAATCGCACCATCTTACCACGCCTGATATTTCGAATGACATCGAAACCATGGATGTATCATCAGGGAGACGACAGCCGGTGACCAGGTCGGTATTTACCACGCCAAGATAACCTTTTTGATGGGGACAGAGAAGCCTTGTCACGCCAGGTGCAGGAGGGTACTGACCTGTTTTTGTAATAATGGATAATATATTACCTGTCCTTTCTTTTCAACCCAAACTTCTGTAATGTGGTGCATTCATTCTATGCGCTACGTCCTGCTCCTGTCCTTCCTGCTGCTGCTCGTGCTGGCCTGCAGGCAAAAGCCACCTGTTAAATTTGATCTCATCATCCGCAATGGAACCATTTACAATGGCAGCGGTGAATTACCGTTTGTGGGAGACATTGGCATTCAGCACGACACCATCGCCGCGATAGGTGACCTGAAAGACGCTGAAGGAAAAATTGAGATCGACGCAAAAGGACTTGCCGTGTCACCCGGCTTTATCAACATGCTCAGCTGGGCCGACCGCAGCCTGTTGATGGATGGTCGTTCAATGAGCGATATCAAACAGGGCGTTACACTGGAGGTGTTTGGAGAGGGATGGAGCCCCGGGCCGGTCAGGCGCAAGCCAACAAGCAAACCCGTTGACAGCCTCTGGACCACGCTGGGTGGCTACTTTAGCTGGCTCGGAAAAAAAGGTATCAGTCCGAACGTTGCTTCCTTTGTCGGCGCAACATCCGTTCGCATCCACGAACTGGGATATGATAACCGTCCGCCCACACCGTTAGAACTTGAGCGCATGAAAAATCTTGTCAAACAAGCCATGGAGGAAGGCGCCATGGGTGTGGGGTCATCACTCATTTATGCGCCGGCCGACTACGCCTCCACCGAAGAACTGATCGAACTTGCAAAAGTTGCGGCCCGTTATGGCGGCATGTATACCACACACATGCGCAGTGAAGGAGATTTTATTTTCAGCGCGCTGAATGAAACTTTCAGGATCGCGCAGGAAGCCGGCATCCATACCGAGATCTATCACCTGAAAATTAACATCGCCCGTAACTGGAACAAGATCGATACCGTTTTGTTCAAGATCGACAGCGCGCGACATGCGGGATTAAAGATCACGGCGAATAATTACCCCTATATCGCAAGCGCGACGGGGCTTACCGCGCGTTTGCCAAACTGGGTGCAGGAAGGGGGCGCGCCCGCCATGCGAAAGCGGTTAAGAAATCCGGAGGTTCGCAAAAGAGTGCTGCGTGAAATGCGCGAGGGTATTCCTTATAAAAATTCGGACGCATCCGATGTCATGCTATTGGGCTTCCGGCTTGATTCCCTGAACAGACTGTACCGCGGTAAACGGCTTGACGAGGTGGCGCGGCTTCACGGAAAAGACCCTGATCAGACGGTTATCGACCTGGTGATGCGTGACAAGTCGACCATCGCCTCGGTATATTATCAACAGTCGGAAGACAATATTCGCAAGATCATCGTTCAGCCTTATGTGAGCTTTGGTTCGGATGGCGCCTCGCTTTCGGACCTGCCCGTTTTTGCCGACTGGGGTACACATCCGCGGGCCTATGGTACCTTCG
>DASPJC010000132.1:0-13570 GCA_035628815.1 Ohtaekwangia sp.
TGTGAAGCTTACAACTATGATGTGTCGCCCGACCAGGAGGATAAAAAGGGTGATCGCATCGTTGTGCTCGAGGATACGGACCGCGACGGGAAAGCAGATCGACGCACCGTGTTTTACCAGGGTACCGACGTCAACACACCACTGGGAATTTTTGCCGCAGGAAATCAGGTCTTTGTCACGCGCAGTCCCAACCTCCTGGTATTTACCGATACCGATGGTGATCTGGTTGCGGATAAAAAGGAAATGCTCTTTACCAACATGGGTAAAAAAGGTGACCATTCGGCACATTCGATCTTCTTCGGTCCGGATGGCAAATACTATTTTTCGGTCGGTAATCATGCCGGTGAAATCCAGGATAAAAACGGCAGGCCTATCGTTGACAGGGCAGGATTTGCTGTCACGCAGAAAGGCGAACCTTATCTGGGGGGTATGGTTTTGCGCTTCGGGGAAGACGGCAAAGATTTCGAAGTGATCGGTCATAATTTCAGAAATAATTACGAACCCTGCATCGACGCTTATGGCAACGTGTGGCAATCAGATAACGATGACGATGGATACGAATCAACCCGCATCAATTTTGTGATGCCCTATGGCAACTATGGTTACCTAGACGAAATGACAAAAGCGTCCTGGCGCACCAATCGTGTAAACCTGGAAGAGCACGTCCCGGACAGACATTGGCACCAGAATGATCCCGGCGCTGTACCCAACGTCCTGGTTACCGGCGCCGGATCTCCTGCAGGGATGGCCTTCTACGAAGGTGAACTTTTACCAAAAGTTTTTCGTCATACGCCGGTCCATGCAGAACCATACTATAACGTCGTTCGCAGTTATGTGCCTGAGAAAATCGGGGCAGGCTATACAGCAGCGATAAAAGATATTCTTAAAAGTCAGGACCAATGGTTCAGGCCGGTGGATGTCTGTACCGCGCCGGATGGTTCATTGATTATCGCGGACTGGTACGATCCAATCCTGGGCGGTGGTGCTGCAGGTGATGCGAACCGCGGCAGGATCTATCGCGTTGCACCGGATGTAGGAACCTACCATGTTGAAGCCGCCGATCTTTCATCTGCCGAAGGCGCTGTTGACGCACTGAAAAATCCGAATATCGAAACACGCTACCTTGCCTGGCAGGTGCTGCGGCAGGCGGATGAAAAAGCCATGCCTGCTTTACAGCAATTATGGCGGTCTGAAAATCCGGTATTCAAAGCACGCGCGCTTTGGCTCCTGGGTTCGTATGAAGATAACGATGAGATCTTACGTGAAGCACTTCAGGATAAAAATCCGGACATCCGTATTGCGGCGATCAAAGCGGTGTTGCAGCATGAAAAAAATGCGGTATCCTTGCTTTCTACCTTGGCAACCGATCCTGATCCCGGCGTGCGAAGGGAAGTAGCTACCGCGCTGCGATACAACGATACCCCTGAGGGTGCGAAAGTCTGGGTAACACTGGCAAAACAATATGATGGAACGGACCGGTGGTATCTTGAAGCGCTGGGGATCGGCGCCGATCTGCATGCAGACCTGTACTTCGATGCCTGGCGGAAAGCAGTGACGATCGATTTAAAGAACAAAGCTCATCAGGATATTATATGGCGGTCGCGTTCGGAAAAAGCATTACCGTTTCTCGCCGATCTGATTAAACAGACCGACGAAAGAAAGGCGATCGAACACTATTTTCGCGCATTCGACTTTCACAAAGCTGCATCCAAAACAGTCATTCTTTCTTCCCTGGTGGGCCTGTCCGGGAACAAGGGAAAAGAGTTATCGGCGCTTGCACTCCTGCAAATGGATGGCTGGCAGGTGAAGATGACCCCGGCAATACGCCGGGCACTCGAAGACGCGTTGCAGGAAACAAAGGGAACCATTGAATTTGTCGACCTCATCGGGAAATTCCGGTTAAAAGATAAAAGTCATGCGTTGCTGGCACTGTCCATAGAAGAAGGCGGGAGTGAAACAGGGGCAGCATCAACGGACCTATTGTTGAAATTTAAAGGAACTGATTTAATCCGAAAAGCCCTTGCACGTGACGACAACACTACGCTGGCACTACTGCAGAGCATGAAAGGTAAAGGAAGTCCGGACGTCATTGCCCTGATCAAATCAGTTGTTGCAGATTCGACGCGTGCAACAACGGTAAGGCAGGCTGCCGTGCAAGTCATGGGTACCAGCTGGCCAGGTGAAGAACAACTGTTATCGATGGTAAAACAGACGGGATTCCCGGGTGAGTTAAAGCCCGCGGCTGCGGCTGTGCTGTTCAATGTTTACCGCAGCGCCATCCAGCGCGAAGCAGAGCAATATCTGACGAGGCCGTCGGTGAAAGGAACCAATCTTTCTTCGATCAAGCAGTTGCTGGCATCTTCCGGAAACGAGAAAAACGGAAACGAGATTTTTAAAAAATATTGTGCGACTTGCCACCGGATCGGGGAAGTAGGTGTGAAGTTCGGTCCGGAACTGACACAGATCGGTGACAAGCTCGACAAGGAAGGTTTATACCGGGCTATCCTCTATCCTGATGAAGGTATTAGCAATGGTTATGAAAGTGTGCTGATCACGTTGAGCGATGGTACGCAGTCGATGGGCGTTGTAGCCAGTGAAACCGACGCGGCCATCACATTAACAATGCCTGGTGGAGGTTCCGTAACGTATGCGAAAGATAGGGTACAAACCCGGGAGCGCAGTGACCGGTCGATCATGCCTGCCCTTGCCGCAGCGATGACGGAGCAGGAACTGGTTGATCTTGTCCAGTATCTTTCGGATTTGAAAAAAGGAGTTGCAAAAATGTCACTTTAATCGTTAATTAACGCTTCGTTTCCCCATTTTTTACCTGGCATGAAATTTTATCAGATGTACTGAAGGGCGAGTCTGCGCCCAGCGATAACTTTTATACGTGAACCCACCGTTATACCATGAATAGCACTGCAAAAGTGGAATCCTTTCCCCGCGATGGTATTCAAAACGATGCGCAGACCTTATTGTCAGTTATTGACGCCATCCCCGCACTTGTTGCGTACATTGATTGCAATATGAAGTTGCATTACTGCAATGAGCCATTCAAAAATTGGTTTTCCTTAGATTCTCATGTTGCCGGAAAAGCCTTTCCATTGATCGCAGGCGAAGCAGTATTTGACCAGTTACAGCGCCACATGGGCAAAGTACTGACCGGTGAGCGTGCCCATTTTCAGATCGCCATCAACACGGAGAATGGGATGCAGTATCTCGATGCCACTTTATCGCCGGATTTTGATCATCAAAACAGGGTGAAAGGATTCGTCTTTCACAGTGCTGATGCGACGGAAAAGAACAAGACCGAAAGCGCGCTGAAGGATTATTTTGAAAACGCTTCTATCGGCCTGCACTGGGTCAACGCGGAGGGCAGGATCAAATGGGCAAACCCGGCCGAGCTGAAGATGCTCGGCTACTCCGAAGAGGAATATTTTGGTCACCATATTGCAGAATTCCATGCCGACAAAGACGTCATCCGGGGTATGCTTGATTGCCTTGCGCGTAAGCAGGCGCTCAAAAATGTCGACGCAGACCTTGTCTGTAAAGATGGGTCGATCCGCCATGTGACGATTAATTCGACGGTACTCTGGGAGGGCGATAAGTTTATTCATACCCGGTGTTTTACGATCGATGTAACAGAAAGAAAACGGGCCGCAAGGGCAGTGCGTGAAAGTGAAGAGCAGTTCCGGATGATGGCAAGCCTGGTCCCATTAATCATCTGGACCACCAATGCGCAGGGCGCGTGTAATTTTTTAAGCGAGAAATGGGTTGAGACTACCGGCACACCGGTGTCGGAAGGGTTGGGATATCTTTGGGAGCGCTTTATTCATCCAGAGGATCGCGGAAAGATCAGGCAATCGTGGGAAAAGTCATTCCACTCAAAAAAACCTTTTGAAGCGAAATTCAGATTTCTCGATTCCTCCGGCGCATACCCGATAAGTTATGCCAATTCCACGCCCAGGTTTGATGCGGCCGGCAAATTTCTTGGATACATAGGAATTCTCCAGAATATTGCTGCCGAAGAAGAAATCAAAGCGTCTCTTGAAAAAATCGTGCTGGATCGCACGGATGACCTGCGCAGGAAAAATGCGGATTTGAAACGGGCGGAAAAAGCGCTCCAGGAAAAGAACCGGGAACTGGAGCAGATCAACGGGCAGCTTGAGTCGTTCGCCAACATTGCCAGCCATGATCTGAAGGAACCCTTGCGAAAAATCCAGACTTTCTCCTACAGGCTCTACCAAATGGACGGTGAAAAATTTTCTGATAAAGGTAGGGAGCTGTACCATCGGATCCACGACTCGACCGATCGGATGAGAAATCTGATCGAGGACCTGCTCGCTTTCTCTAAGAGCAACGACAATGAAGATAAAAATGAATTAGTGGATTTAAATGGGGTATTGAAAGAAGTCATTGATGAACTCGAAGTAAAGATATCCGAGCGCGGTGCGAGGGTTGAAGCCTTCAGTCTGCCTGTGCTGAAAGGGGTGAAATTTCAATTCCACCAACTCTTCCTGAATCTTATCAGCAATGCCTTGAAATTTTCGAAACCAGGTACGGCTTCTCATATTGTGATCAGGTCTGACATGACTGATGCTGCCGCGATGCCCGATAAATTCCGCGCGCCCGCGCATCACATCACGGTCGCGGACAATGGTATAGGATTCGACCAGCAATTTTCAAACAAGATATTTGAGATGTTTCAAAGGCTCCATAACCGTTCGGAGTATGAGGGAACAGGAATAGGACTTGCGATATGCAAGAAAATTGTCGAAAACCATGACGGAATAATCATAGCTGAGGGCCAGCCGAATATTGGTGCGACGTTCCATATTTATCTCCCCGGAGCTTGATGTGAGTATTTTACTTGGAGAACAGATGAACTGCCAAAAAACATAAAAACCATGGAAGCGATGAAAAAAAATATTCAGGGCTGGTCGACAGCGTCAACCCAGGTTTTTTGGGGTGAGATCGCGCCCTGCGAGCACGTTGTTCAGATCTACGAAAATGATGATGTTTTCCTTGACCTGCTGGGTGGCTTTGTCAGTGGCGGGGTTAACATGGGAGAAGCCGTTATCGTCATCGCGACAACATCGCACCTTGAAGGCCTGGAAACGAGACTGGAGAGCCTGGGGCTTAACGTTTTATCATTGCGATCAAACAATCAATACATTCCGCTCGATGCAGCGGAAACACTTTCGCGATTTATGGTGAATGGATGGCCTGACGAGAATCTGTTCAACCACGTGGTCAGCGAACTCATCGTCAAGGCGAAGGAAGACGGGCGGCAAGTGCGGGCATTCGGAGAAATGGTCGCCATGCTATGGGCAAAAGGTCAGGTAGGGGCGACCGTCAGACTGGAACAGCTATGGAATAAATTCTGTGAGAACGAGGCGTTCTGTCTTTTCTGCGCGTATCCGGAGAGCGGATTCACCCAGGATGCCAGTGAGTCTCTCATGCATATCTGTGGCGCCCATTCCAGGATGATCGCGGGTGTTGGAAAAGGAGTCATGAAGGAATTGTTGTATAAAGATATACAATAGCTTACCGGATAGTCACCGGGTATTTTGGCGCGCCAGGGTGAAAGTCAGGGCGTCAATCGTGTTTAATGAAGATTTGTCAGGGCGGATCCCGGGTGCATTCCAGGGTAACCCTCCCCACCAGGATTCATCCTTTCTTTTTGTCTCGCCAAATTCATACATTATGTGTGTATGGAAGGGAGGAAACCCATCTGGATTTTTGCGGCGGTCTTCGTGTCGATGACCATGCTGACGCAACTGCTGGCGTATCAGCAATACCTGATCATTAAAGAGATGCAGCTGGAGCGGATCTCCCGCGAAGCGAATACGGTGCGCGACAGGTTGAAGACGTCTCTTACTCATAGTTTGTCCGCCACGAAGACCCTGGCATTTCTGGTAGAACGATACGGCGTTCCGGAAGATTTTGATTCCGTCGCGGCCGGCATCCTGGCGTCAAATCAGTTTATTGATGCCATCGAACTGACACGGATGGGCGTGATCACACACATTTATCCGTCGGCGGGCAACGTAGACGTTATTGGATATGATGTCCTGGCAGATTCGCTTAGAAACGCCGAAGCCAACGAGGCCATCGCAAGGAAGTCGCTGTTTTTTGCAGGCCCTTTTGAATTACGGCAGGGTGGCACGGCGGTCGTCGGCCGTCTTCCCATTTTTCGCGATGATGCCTTCTGGGGTTTCTCGGCAGTACTCATTAAGCTTTCAACATTACTCGAGGCAGCAGGCATAGACGGGCATGCGAACAACATGTTCAGGTACCAGCTGTCAAAGCGAAACCCGGCTAGCGGCGAGGAGGAGTTTTTCCTCCCGGGGCCGGCGCCGGACCGCGGGTCTTATGTTTCCGTAGCAGTACCGGATGGTGAATGGAATTTATATGTGCTGCCTGTTCAAAAACGAAGTTTAATTTCACGTGTCATGCCGTTCTCCCTCCTGGGTCTGGTGTGGTCAGCGACGGCAGGCCTGTTCGCATGGCACCTGGCACGCCAGCCTGAAAAATTAAAACAGACAGTGCGACAAATCGAGGAAGCAATGGATGCGTCGCAGAAACAGGCAACCGAATCCCTGCACAGGGCAAACCGCCTTTATCATTTCACCAGCAGGATCAACAACCTGATGGTATACGTGACCAATGAAGGAATGCTTTACGCCGAGGTTTGCAATATCGCGGTGGCTATCGGTCAGTTCAGAATGGCATGGATAGGGATGATCGATAAAGTGTCCGAGCGCCTTGTTCCCGTAGCCTGCTCCGGCCATGACGACGGATACCTGGCGGAAATCGCTCCCATCCCCCTTTCACCTGACGCTGTCGAAGGACCGGCCTTAAGGATGCTTCGTACCGGAACCTTCGTCTGCTGTAATAACATCGCTATGGATCCACTGATGGCGCCCTGGGTGGAAAAGGCCCTGAGCCGCGGCTACCAGTCGTCGATACTTCTGCCGATCCGGAAAAATGGCGAAATCATCGGATCCTTCAACCTCTACGCTTCGCAGCCTGGCAGCTTCGATGAAAAGGAAATCCAGCTGTTGATGGAAACCGTTAATAATATTTCTTTCACACTCGGCAGTTTTGACAAGGAGAAGAAACGACGGTACGCCGAACGGCAGATCGCAGTGGAGAAAATGCTTTCGGATTCCATCATTAACAGCCTGCCTGGTGTGTTCTACCTGTACGACCGCAACGGTAAATTCATGCGATGGAATAAGAATCTTGAAAATGTGTTGGGTTACTCGGCAGATGAAGTCATGGCGATGCATCCGCTTGATTTTTTTCACGATGAAGAAAAAGGATTGCTTCGGGAAAAAATCGAAGATGTTTTTATTTCAGGACACGCGGATGTGATGGCACATTTTTTCACAAAAGACGGACGGCGTATTCCCTATTACTTTAACGGCATGAGGATTAATTTCGAAGGTATCGACTACCTGATCGGAATGGGCCTGGATATTACCGACCGGATCCGTACGGAAAGCGAACTTCGTGAACGGACGGAAGAAATACAAAAGCTCTCGTCGCATCTTGAAAACATACAGGAGGAGGAAAGGTCCCGCATCGCACTGGAGATTCATGATGTCCTGGGACAACAGCTCACGGCACTGAAAATGGATTCCGTCTGGCTTAAAAAAAGAGTCGATGATCACGCCGTTTCCGAAAGGGTCACTGGCATGATCGCATTGATAGATGACACCATCAAAACGGTACGGCGTCTATCCTCGGAGTTGCGGCCCGGGATCCTGGACGACCTTGGCCTTATTGCGGCGCTGGAATGGCAGGGAACGGAATTTCAAAAAAATACAGGCATCGCATTGCGCTTCGAAACCAACCGGAGCGATATTGTGCTCGACAGGAGTGTGGCAACGCATATTTTCAGGGTGTATCAGGAGGCATTGACTAACATTGCAAGGCACGCCGGTGCTACCACGGTTTATGCAGCTTTTGAGCAACGCGATGACATCATACAACTTGTTGTACAGGATAATGGTGTTGGTATTGATCTCGACGAGGTGAGTCGTAAAAAGTCGCTCGGTCTGATCGGCATGAAAGAGCGCGCGCGTCTCCTGCGTGGAGAAATTACGATATCAAATGTTTCGCCCCAGGGTACGGCAATGACGATAAAAGTTCCGGTTTCCAGCTCAAACGAAAAGACGTCATCATGAAAATTCTTATAGCCGATGATCATGCTATTGTGCGTAAGGGTTTAATTGAACTCCTCCGGGAGGAATTTCACGCGATCGACGTTTATGAAGCGACCAATAGCCAGCAGGCTGTTGATACAGTCGCGCGGCAATCGCCGGACGTCATCTTGCTGGATATTTCCATGCCGGGCGTCAGCGGTATTGAAACGCTGAAGCAATTGCGTGCGAATGGTGTTAAAGCGCCCATTCTCATGCTGAGTATGCACCCGGAAGATCAGTACGCGATCCGGTCGCTACGAGCCGGTGCCTCGGGATTTATCAACAAGGAAACGGCAACAGAGGAGTTGCTGGTTGCCGTTCATAAAGTGCTTGGTGGCAAGAAGTATATTACGCCCTCCGTGGCCGAGAAACTGGCACAGGTTGGCCAACAGGATACCCGGGCGGCACACGAGTCACTGTCCGACCGCGAGATGCAGGTGCTGCAGTTGATCGGGTCGGGTAAAACAGTCTCCGAGATCGCCGAACAAATTTCGCTCAGTGTGAATACGATCAGTACATACCGCACACGTTTGCTTGACAAGCTTGGCTTGAAAAACAATGCCGAGCTCACCCGTTATGCCCTCGACCATCATCTGATCTGACGTCTTGTAGTAGAGACCGTGACAAAGCAATCACAGTTCTTACTATTTACTACCCGCCCGCTTCTGGCGACTTTTACAGTGTATTCCAAAAGCGAGTATGACCGCCCTGCTTCCAACTGCGTTGAAAATTGCAATTGTAGAGGATTCTGCAATTATTGTCGACAGACTGATCGTCCTGTTGCAGGATATTGCGGGTGTTGAATTTATCGGCACCGCAGCCACGCTGCCTGCCGCGGTCGCGTTATTGGAGACCACTTTGCCCGATGCGCTTATACTGGATATCAACCTGCGAACGCCGGATGGCAGGAACGGCATCGACCTGTTGGCAATGATCCGCAATGTGTATCCGCTGATGAAAATTATGATGCTGACAAATCTCGCTGACCTGCGTTACCGTGCGTTGTGCCAGGAGTCCGGTGCAGATTACTTCTTCGATAAGTCGCATGACTTCGATAAGATCACGGAGACCTTACATCACATCATCGACGCGAGAAATCGTCAGCGTATGCAGTATAGTATCATAGAATGATTTAGGCTATCGTTGGTTTACAAAAAATGACAACCTTGAATACAATCACACTTATTGATGACGACCCGATCTGTCATCTGATCAGCAGCCGGATGATTAATATTTTTTCCTCCCTGGAGGTAGAGAGTTTTACTGACCCGGTGAAAGCCCTTGACACGCTGCAACAGCGTGCCGGCCTTGAGCCTCCCAAGCTGCCGGATGTAATTTTGCTGGACATCGATATGCCTGGAATGAACGGGTGGCAATTCCTGGATGCGTTCGAACGGCTTCCAAGCGATGTGCTTCAAAAAACCGCCGTGATGATGTTGTCATCGTCTTATCATAGCGAGGATATCGAAACTTCTAAACGCTATAAAACAGTTAAGCACTTTTTCTCAAAGCCTTTGACAGAGGAAAAGGTTCGGCTGATCGTCGGGCTTAATAATCACTAAACATATCAGCCCTGCATCAAACTGACAGAATCAACGACTATGACTATTTTGTATGCTGACGATGATATTGACGACCGGGATCTTGTGCTGGAAGCTTTGCGCGAAATAGACCCGTCAATTTCCTGCATGACGGCCACGAACGGCCGCGAAGTGCTTGACATGCTGGAAAAAGGCTCCTGTCTTCCGGATTATATACTGCTCGATATCAATATGCCCGGCATGAATGGAAAGGAATGCCTGGCAGCCCTGAAACGAAATGAACGGCTGAAAAGCATACCCGTTGTTATTTATTCCACTACTTCTGATATAAGGGAAATAGATGAGTACCTCGGGTTAGGTGCTTTGACCTTTATCCGGAAACCGCATACGTTCACAGCGTTGTGCGCGGCAATGCGGATATTCCTGCCCCCCGATAACGGCAAAAAACAGGACCGAATGTGATAGCCTGGCGATTAAACTGAATTTTTAACCCTTTCTTACAAACACCCTTACCTGCAACGCCATTGCACGGTTTATTTTTTATTTTTGGGCATGCGGATCAACGCACTCATTCTTTCACTTATCACGCTTTGCCTCTCCCTCTATCCGTGTGGCGACGCTGATACCTGTATCGACGAGCAGCGACCGGACCCGATAGCGGGTTCGGATCATGAGCATTCCCCCCGTGATGAGGATAGCTGCACACCTTTTTGTGTATGCTCGTGCTGTTCAACACACATGCAGGTGCCCCTCGATTTCTCCCTGTCCCTTTTTCTTGAAAACCATAACACCAAAGTTTCGACTTTTTACCTCGACAGACCCTTGCTCATGGACGGGTTGTCAATTTGGCAACCGCCGAGATTGATCTGAATTCCCGCAACAATCTGTTGCTGTTTCACCTGTTTTTATTTGTGGTATTTGTGCCGGCAAAAAGGCAAGAGCGGTGCGCTGAAAATTGACGGTCAGCATGCCGCCGGTAGCGCTTGCCGTTACATTCCTTCATGATCGAAAAATATGTTAGACAACATTATTCAGTATTCAGTAAAAAACAAGCTGGTCATCGGCCTGCTCACCATGGCGCTGGTTGCCTGGGGAAGTTATGCTCTCACGCAATTACCTATCGACGCTGTGCCGGACATCACCAATAACCAGGTTCAGATCATCACAGCAGCGCCCTCACAGTCGGCCCTTGATATCGAACGCCTGGTAACCTACCCGGTGGAGCAAACCATGGCAACTATTCCCGGGATCGAGGAGATGAGGAGTTTTTCCCGGTTTGGCCTCTCCGTGGTGACTGTCGTTTTTAAAGATAACGTGGATGTTTACTGGGCGCGTCAGCAGGTAAATGAGCGACTCGCGTCTGCGGTAGCGCAAATTCCCGCTGGTGTAGGCACGCCCGAACTTGCGCCCGTAACGACAGGGCTGGGCGAAATCTACCAATATATCATCAGGCCTGAGCCGGGTTACGAGAACCAATATGATGCAATGGAACTCAGAAGTATCCAGGACTGGATTGTCAGACGACAATTGCTGGGAACCCCGGGCGTAGCTGACGTTGCCAGTTTTGGGGGGTATCTGAAACAATACGAAGTATCGGTCGACCCCGACAAGCTGCGCAGCTATAATCTCGGAATATCAGATGTATTCGCCGCGCTGGAGAAAAACAATCAAAATACCGGCGGCGCGTACCTGGACAAGACGCCGAACGCATATTTCATCCGGAGTGAAGGACTCATCACTTCACTCGATGATATCGGACAAATTGTTGTGTCGAATACAAAGGAAGGAATTCCCATCCTGGTCCGGAATATCGCGGACGTAAAATTCGGACATGCCGTCCGTTATGGTGCCATGACCTACAATGACGAGGGTGAAGTTGTCGGCGCTGTTACGATGATGCTTAAGGGCGAGAACTCAAGCGCGGTCGTTAAACGTGTCAAGGAACGTATCGAACAGATTAAAAAAACATTGCCGGAAGGCGTCACGATTGACGCATTTCTGGACCGGAGTCAGCTGGTAGACCGGGCGATCGGAACCGTGGAGAAGAACCTGATTGAAGGTGCGCTTATTGTGATCCTCGTGCTGGTACTTTTCCTGGGAAATCTCAGAGCGGGGTTGATCGTTGCATCGGTCATCCCGCTGGCCATGTTGTTTGCCGTTTCACTCATGCACATTTTCGGCGTGTCGGGCAACCTGATGAGCCTCGGAGCGATTGACTTCGGATTGATCGTTGACGGCGCCGTCATCATCGTGGAAGCCACCATGCATCATCTCGGTTTGCGAAAGACAGGGCAGGCATTAACACAGTCTGAAATGGACCATGAAGTATACACCTCCGCCTCGGGGATCCGGACTTCTGCTGCTTTCGGGGAAATTATCATTCTGGTGGTATACCTGCCTATCCTGGCGCTGGTCGGCGTGGAAGGAAAAATGTTCAAACCCATGGCCCAAACGGTGAGCTTTGCGATCCTCGGCGCATTCATTTTATCGGTGACCTATGTTCCGATGATGTCAGCGCTGTTCCTGAGCAAAAAGGTGATCGCGGGCAGAAATATTTCTGATCGCATGATGGATTTTTTTCAGCGCAGGTTTGCGCCGCTGATCCGGTCTTCTTTAAGGCATAAGGGTGTCGTTGTTTCAGCTGCAGTGTTATTGCTGATGACCAGCGTGATATTGTTTTCCAGGATGGGTGGCGAGTTTTTGCCGACGCTTGAAGAGGGCGATTTTGCTGTCGAGACGCGCGTGCTGACGGGAAGTAGCCTTTCATACAGCGTGGAAGCCGCGCAGAAGGCCGCCGCCGTTTTGCTGAAGAAGTTCCCGGATGAAGTAAAGGAAGTGGTCGGCAAGATCGGCACATCGGAAATTCCCACGGATCCCATGCCGATTGAAGCCACGGACCTGATCGTGGTACTGAACGACAAGGCGGTGTGGACCCAGGCTTCAGACCGCGAGGCGCTGGCGGAAAAGATGGCGGATGCCCTGAAGGTTGTTCCCGGCGTTACATTTGGTTTCCAGCAGCCGATTCAAATGCGCTTTAATGAACTGATGAGCGGTGTACGGCAGGATGTTGCGGTAAAAATTTTCGGTGAAGATCTTGATATTTTGTCAGGCCTTGCCGGTGAAACCGGTAAGGTGATCAGGGGCATTGATGGCGTACGCGATGTCTATGTTGAAGAAGTATCGGGCCTTCCACAGATCGTTGTAAAAATTGCGCGCGATGAAGTCGCCAAGTTCGGTTTGAATATTGAAGATGTCAACAATGCCATCAGTGCCGCATTTGCCGGAAAGTCAGCGGGCATCGTTTTCGAAGGGGAGAAGCGTTTCGATCTGACGGTCAGGCTGGGCGCGGAAAACAGGCAAAGCATTGACGATGTCAGAAATATATTTGTAACCGCTCCCGGCAGCAGACAAATTCCGCTCAATCAGCTGGCTTCTATTGAATTTGTCATCGGGCCGAACCAGGTACAGCGCGAGGATGCAAAACGGCGAATCATCGTCGGTTTTAACGTGCGGGGACGGGATGTGAAGACGGTTGTTCGTGAAATACAGGAAAAGATCGAAGCGCAAGTTGATTTTCCTGCGGGCTACTACACGACGTACGGGGGGCAATTCGAGAATTTGAAGAAGGCGCAGGCGCGGCTGTCTGTGGCAGTACCCCTCGCGTTATTGCTTATTCTGATATTGCTGTTCCTGACCTTCCGGTCCCTTATGCAATCACTGCTGATCTTTACAGCAATTCCGATGGCTGCTATCGGCGGTGTGTTCGCGCTGCTGATCCGGGGAATGCCTTTCTCTATTTCTGCAGGCGTGGGGTTC
>DASPJC010000133.1:0-14075 GCA_035628815.1 Ohtaekwangia sp.
GTATCGTTGCCACCAGCAATATTCTTTGTGTACCCGTTTTGGTTTTCATTGTCATGGGGTTATGGAATCATTAGAGGATTGGTATCGATCTCGCGCTGGGGTATCGGGAAGAAATAGGCACCACTGGTGATCGTCTTGCCATATTTATTGACCAGGATGTCTTCCATGGAATTTGTCCGCCGAAGATCGAATAGACGGTCACCTTCGAATGCAAGTTCCAGCGATCGCTCTTCCAATACAGCATCACGGAATGCCTGCACGCTAAGGTCAGGGGGCAACTCACCGAGGCCGGCGCGTTCCCGGATCTTATGAACGGCCGCATATCCTTCCGGCGTCGGACCAACCGCCTCTGCATATACCAATAAAATATCCGAGTAACGGAGAATGGGTGAATTGCAGCTACTCGCATCTCCAATGCGCAATGGATCGATGAATTTCCTGGTGAACGGCCTTGAGCTGCTATTGATATCAAGGAAATATTCCGTCCCTGCGTTCCAGTAGGAAGAGACGATCAGATCAGTCTTGCGCTTATCGTTGTCGTCATAATTGTTATAGATATTGGATTCCGTCCGGAAGTGGCTCCATCCCTGCCCGATGTTAATGAGACTGCTGCCCGGGTCACTGGGATTATAGCGAATTTCCATTGGGCGATCTGCCGGAAGGAACATATTCGGAAGCTTTGAAAAACTTCCTTCCCTGTCGCCGCTTCTGTCAACTGCCGCATCGAAGATATGTTCACTGACCGCCGCGGTCTTGTAGATCTCCGTATTCCAGATGTCTACCAGCTTCTCGGAAAAATCAAAAGCAGATTGCTCGTCAATCACTTTGGATGAATACACCGCCGCTTGTGTGTATAGGTCGCCGGCAGTGGTCACAAAATCATAACCCGGTGAACCCGAATCTTTGGACGACGCCAGGTGTAGATAGACTTTTGCAAGGAGCGCCTGTGCAGCAACCTTGTTTGCGCGTCCCTCACTGATCCGCTCAGCGGCGATCAACTGCTCGGCCTGCTTCAGGTCGGAAATGATCAGTTCGTAAACCTCCTGTATGGAAGATTTCGCGACCGGAATCTGGGCCGGGTTATCAATGGTCTGCAACCTGACAGGTACTTCACCGAACAGACGAACCAGGTTAAAGTAATGCAGCGCCCGGAGGAAATACGCTTCGCCGGTGATCTGATCGCGTGTCGTCTCGTTCATTTCGATTTGCGGAACATGTGCAATGACGCCGTTTGCTCTTGATATCCCCCGGTAGATGTAAGTCCATATATTGTCAAGGTCAGCGTTGGTCGGCGTAGTGCGCAGTTCATCGAGCTCGAAATTTGATGAACCGGCGTCGCCTTTCTGGGTGAGGTTCTCGGTAGGCAGTTCCGTAACGATATAGTATCCACGTGAATAATACCCTACTTCCGGAAGTATGGCATAACAGTAAACAATCGCTGATTCGGCATCCTGTGGCGTCTTATAAAACGTCGCGGAATTGATCAGACCATAAGGCTCCTCCTCCATATCCGAACAACTCAGCATAAGGGCAAGCAGCGTCATTCCGTATAAATATTTTCGGTAGTTCATGTTTTCTTTCTTTAGTCGTTAAAAGCCAATATTCAAACCCAGTGAAAAAGCCCGGGGTCTTGGATAAGAACCTCCGTTAATACCGTTCTCGCCCACTTCCGGATCGAAACCGGGATTAAATTTGGTGAAGGTGTAGAGGTTGTTAGCGGACAGATATACCCGGAAGCTTTTTATCCCCGTGATCATATCCGGTTTGAGCGTATAGCCCAGCGTTACGTTCTGAACGCGGAGAAAAGATCCGTCGGTAATGAAAAAGTCTGAAGACCTGTAGCCCCGCGAATTGTTCGCACGCGGATATTCTTCGCTGGGATTGTCCAGCGTCCAACGCAGGATCTGGCGGCTCGGGGTCATCTTTTGGAAATCAAACACGTCATTTCCTTTCACACCGTACAACTGTGCCGACAGGTCGAATTGTTTAAACCTGACGGTTGTATTGAAGCTGTAAATGAAATCAGGATTCGGATTGCCGATAATCGTTCTGTCGAGTTCATTGACAACGCCGTCCGGTGTGCCGTCGGGGCCGGAAATGTCCATATACTTTATTTCACCCGGCTCGGCATCCCGCCCGGTCAGACCCGCTTCGATACCTTCCTCCAGTGTCTGAATGATACCGTCCGTCCTGTATCCGAAGTATGCGTACATTGGCTCAGCAACGGTGTACGTACTGATCTGCTGTCGCACGGATTCGTAAATCGAACCGATCAGCACCATGTCATTCTCTCCCATGGAGACTACCTTATTGCGGTTGAGCGTGAAATTGGCGCCGGCATCCCAGCTGAATTCATTGCCTTCGATGATCGCCGCGTTGAGTCCCAGTTCAATGCCTTTGTTGTTTACTTCACCGTCGTTGATCCACTGCCTGTCAAAACCAGACGAAGGCGCGATGGTCTGCAGCCGCAGCAGGTCATATGTGTTTTTAATATAGTAGTCTGCCGTTATTGTAAACCGCTGATTCAGTATCCCGATATCAACACCCACATCGAATGACCGGGTCGTCTCCCACTTGAGTTTGCTGTTCCCCAACCCGGACACCACGGTACGCCCCTGTTCGTCATTCGCACCGGCGTAACCCGGACCGAAACCGGTTTGGAAGCCAGCGCCGGTATAGTATTTATAAGAGCCGAACCGGTCCTGCGTCTGGTATGGGGCAATTCCCTGGTTTCCCGTGAGGCCATAGCTTGCGCGGAGTTTCAGATCTGAAAACAGATCGGATGACTGCATAAAATTTTCTTCACGCACCTTCCATGCTATAGCAGCAGATGGGAAGAATGCCCACTTGTTGTCCTTTCCGAATTTTGTGGAACCGTCGGCGCGGGCCGTTACGGTGAGCAGGTACCGGTCGTTGAGGCTGTAGTTGGCACGGCCATAATACGAATGCAACCCAAAACGCTGAAGGTCGTTCGAAATCAGCATGGTGCCGGCGGAAGCCAGATTCTCATTTTGCAGCACATCATTCACAAAATTCTGACCGGTAAGTGTGCTGAAACGGTTTGAGGTTTGCTGGATCGAAAATCCACCGGTAAAATTTACAGCATGGATCTCTCCCAGGCGCCTGCTGATCGTAAAATAGTTCTCGTTCAGCAGGTCGTTGTAATTACCGTTTGCGATCGAACCGTAACTGCCTTTGTTATCGAGTGCCCGTTGCGTGCTGTTTATCGGATCATACTGGTCCTGGACTGAATTTCCAAACTTTGTGTTCAGCGTGGATGTGAACTGTAGCCAATCCGTGATTTTGACGTTCACATACAGGCTCGCCAACAGGTCGAAACTGCTGGTTTTATTCAACAGGGTGTTGGCGAGGGCGATGGGATTTCCGAAATCAGTTGCACTTGTCCGGAAGTAATTTCCATTGGCATCGTACACCGGCCAGATCGGCGAACGCCCTCCGCCCAGCTGCTGCCCTTTGCTTTTTGTATAGGCCAGCACGATGTTGGTTCCTGCCGTAACCGCGTCGGTAAGCTGCTGCTCCAGATTAACCCGCCCAGTATACTTGTCATATCCATTTTTAATAACCAGACCTTGTTCATTATAATAGTTGCCCGAAATTGCATAGCGTGTTTTTTCCGAGCCGCCGTCTGCCGTGAGTGTGTAACTTTGTGAAAATGGGTTTCGGTATACCAGGTCAACCCAATCCGTATCGTGCGGCCATTGCGGTTTGTTGGGATCAAGGCCTCGCAATTCGGCAATCGACGGCCAATAAACGCCGCTGCGGGTAACACCGATAAATGGAATATCTGCCGGCGATGACCCGCCTGTTGCGGCAGCTTCATTGTCGAAAGTTGCCTGCTCTACCGGGTCGCGCCACACATCGGGCTTTACCGCCAGCGCGGACACTGTATGAAGTGTGCTCAGTGTGATCCGCGGCTGGCCGGACCGGCCCTTGCGCGTTGTGATCAAAATTACGCCGTTAGCACCCCGGGAACCATAAATCGCAGCGGATGAAGCATCCTTCAGGACTTCAATAGACTCAATATCCTCGGGGTTAATCTGTTTCAGATTGCCTGCATCACCCCAGGGGTACCCGTCGACAACGATCAATGGATCTTTTGAACCATTGAGCGAACTCGCGCCGCGAATGCGGATCGTTGCGCCCGAGCCGGGTTGTCCGCCGTTCGTGATTACCTGGACACCGGCAATTTTTCCCTGCAATAACTGATCGACGGAAGAAGCGGGTGTCCGGTTGAGTTCATCACCCTTCAGCGTTGCGACAGCACCGGTCAGATCGCTTTTCTTGACTTCACCATAACCCACCACCACCACTTCCTGTAGCGTACTGATGTCCTCCGTCAAAACAATGTCGAACTCGGTCTGTGTACCGGCCCTGACTTCTTCCGTCTGATAGCCGACAAAGGAAAAAACGAGTACCGATTCAGGACCCTCCGTTCGCAGCGTAAATTTGCCGTCTGCATCGGTCGTTGTACCCGTCGTCGTACCCTTTATTATAACAGAGACTCCGGGAAGGGTCGAATTTGCGTCCCGGACTGTGCCTGATACCAAACTACCGGACTGCGCCTTGCTGATCCATGGAACTAAAAAGAATAGTACCGTCAGATAATTGAGTAGTCGAAGTTTAATCATAGTGTCTTGTTTGGTGAATGATGGCCTAAAAGTAGATTGTCTGCGCGTCCGGGATTTGAAGAATAGTCCGGATTCCTTGTAATTTCATTCGATTGTAAACCTCAGGAAATCGTATGCAGCGCCACGAGCGCTAAAACTTATTAGTTTTGGAGGGCTTTGAAGAGACTGGGAATTTCCGACTATCTCACGCGAAAGAAGGGTATGATAAAATACATTTTCACAATTATTATATCTGCGGCAGGCTGGTATGCGTATGGCCAGGGCAGCAACTACAACATCTACAATCTTACCAGTGATAACGGACTGCCTACCAACGACTTTCAATTTGTTTACCAGGATTCCTATGGATTTTTATGGCTCGCCTCGTACGACGGCCTTTTTAGATGGGACGGTTATGCCTTTAAGAAATATTACCACGACGAAAATGACCCGCACAGCTTAAACCACAATATTGTTTACGCTGTATTCGAGGACACAGCCAGGCGACTTTGGGTGGGAACTATTGAAGGATTGAATCTGTACGACAGGACCTCCGACGGGTTCATCCCCTGCAGGATCGATCAAGATGGACAAAAGATTCCCGTTAATGCGATCCTGGAAGATTCAAAACACCGGCTTTGGCTGGGAACATCCTTCGGACTCTGCCAGTATGATCACCAGCGACAGGCCTCGGAATGGTTTGCCAATCGCGGCGGCGACGACGTACTTTTTTCGCTGGCAGCGGATTCTGCCGGCAATATCTGGTGCGGAACTTTTAACGGCGGCGTGAGAAAGTTTTCGCCGGTAACGAAATCCTTTACTACGTTCAGGCATACGAAAAATGATCCCGCAACAATTTCGAGTGACAAGATTAAAAGTATCCTGATTGACCGGAAAAACAGGATCTGGGTCGGCACGTCTGACAAAGGCATAACGGTTTTAAACACCGACGGTAAAGTCCTGGCGCAATACACACAGTTCGACCGGGATAAAAGCGGAATTCAAAGCACGGTGAATTGCATTTATGAAGACCGCAAGGGAACAATCTGGATAGGTCTCGGGAGGGAATCGCTGTATTACCTGCCCCGTGACGGGAACACGCCTCAGCCTCTCACCAGTACATTGAATGACAACAATCAAAACCAGTTCCGCTCTATCAGCGCGATATGCGAAGATACCTTTGGAAACATCTGGTTCGCGACCAATGGCAACGGCCTCTTTTATACCAACATCAATAAAAATGTATTTGAGAATTATTTGAGAAGGCCCGGTGCGGTCAATGGCCTGGCATCCAATATCATTACCTGTTTTTATGAAGATAACAATGGGCGTCTCTGGATTGGTACAGACGGCGGTGGTCTACTCAGGTTTGATCCGCGGAAAAGATCGTTTGAACTTTTTACCTCCGCCAGTCATAACCTGAGCAGCAATGCCATTACCGATATCAAAAGCGATGCGCAGGGCAAGCTTTGGATTGCGACCTGGCATGGTGGCATTATGCGTTTCGACCCGGAGACTTACGCGGTAAAAACTTTTTTTAACGATCCGGCCGACGGGAATTCCCTTATCCACAATGACGCCAAAACACTCCTGGTTGACGACACACTCGTCTGGATCGGAACCCATGGCGAAGGACTGGCGGTGTACGACATGAAGCGTCGTACGTTTATCCACCACCGGAACAACGTAACCTTCCCCTTTCACCTCAATTCACCCGCGTGGATCAACCATCTTTTCATGGACTCAAGAGGCAGACTGTGGATCAGCACCTATAGCGGGCTATTTTTACGCGAGGGCGATACCCTGCACCATTTTGAACACAGCAGTGATAGCCTGAGTATCAGCAGCAACTCCGTTAATATGGTTGCCGAAGACCGGTCCGGGAAAATCTGGATCGCGAGTGAGTCCGGCGGCCTTGACCGTTTCGACGAAGGGCGTCAGAAATTTATCAGACTCGGAAAAAAATTTAACCTCTCGGAAACGCTGAAAGGCATTGTATCCGATGATAAAAATACGTTATGGCTCATGTCCAACGAAGGGATTATCTCCTTCAATGAAGATCTCAGGCGCGCGAAAAGATACGATGCTTCGGAAGGGCTGCAGGGAAACACTTTCTTTCACAAGGCGGCCGTTCGGGCAAGGGACGGAAAATTGTATTTCGGCGGGCCCCGGGGCTTTAATGCATTTCACCCGGATAGTATCGGGTCCCTGCCGATTCCATCGCGATTTTATTTCACCGATCTTTATATCTATAACCAGAAACAACATCCAAACGACAGCGTTTCTCCCCTCCGTAAAGTTTTACCGCTCACCGATGAACTTACGCTGACCCACGAACAATCATTTTTCTCCATCGAATTCGCGGCCCTGAATTTTTACGCGCCTTCAAAAACGCGCTATGCCTATAAGCTTGACGGTTTACACGATCAATGGATCGACATTCAGGACGAAAGAAAGGTCTCTTTCACCAATCTCGACCCCGGAAAATACACACTACGGGTGCGCTATACGGACATGTCTGGCGAATGGACTGCTGCAGGTGACGAATTGAACATTATCATGCTTCCGCCATGGTGGAAAACGCTTTGGTTCAGGCTATTCGCGGCGCTGGTGGCCGTTGCCGGCGTCGTGGGCATCTTTTACCTGCGGGTCAACGCCATCAAGCGCCGCAATAAGTTTCTGAAGGAAGAGGTCCAGCGAAGAACGCACGAACTCAGCGAAGCCAATGAATTTTTAATGGAGCGTAACGAAGAGATCAACCTTCAAAAAGAGCGACTGGAGGAATTCAACGAGGAGATACTGCGTCAATCCGATAAGATCCTCGGTCAGCAGATGCACATTTCGGCGCAAAACCAGAAGCTCGAACACCATGTTGACGAATTGCAAAAGCTGAACAATACAAAAGACCACTTCTTTTCCATCCTCGCACATGATCTCAAGAATCCAATCTCGGCATTGACGGGAATTTCGGATTTCGTCAGGGACAATTTTTCCAGGCTTGAAAAAAAAGAGGCCCAGGAATACATCAACAGCATATACAAATCAGCCTATGCTGTATACGATCTCCTGACCAATCTCCTGAATTGGTCACAGACACAATCCGGGAGTATCGAATATTCGCCCTCCACCCTTGACATCAAGGAACTTATTCAAAAGAATGCAGCGCTTCTCCACCAGCAGTTTGCCAACAAGCATATTGCATTAACAACTTCGGTACACGCCGAACATTTTGCTTTTGCCGATTATAACATGATCGATACGGTTGTACGCAACTTATTGAGCAACAGTATAAAATTCACGGAATATAATGGAACGGTCAACGTCTCCACCCACGAAAAAGATGACGACATTATCCTGTCGATAAGTGATAACGGCGTCGGAATGTCGAAGTTACAACTACAGGGCCTCTTTAAACTGGATAAGACCAGCATATCTGTCGGCACTGCCGGTGAACGGGGTACAGGCCTTGGACTCGTGGTGTGCCAGGAGTTCATTGAAAGTAACAAAGGCAGAATTCAGGTGGAAAGCGAACCTGGCAGAGGAACAACCTTCCATATTACATTGCCGAAATCGGTAGCCTCCATCAAAAGCCGGTCAGGCATGTCCAGGAAAGGGAAGTCAACGGATGGGCTGACGCTCAATTTCTGGGAAGCACTTCCCATGGAAAAGCTAACCAAAATCAAAGGCAAGAAAATACTGATCGTCGATGATAACAAAGAACTAAGAAGCTACCTGAAACTACTGCTGGCAGAGACGTTTGAAATCTTCGAAGCCGAAGATGGTACAGCGGGATTGAAAGTGGCCCTTCAGGCACAGCCAACGGCCATCATTTCCGACATCATCATGCCACACATGAACGGCATCGAGTTCTGCAGGGAAATTAAAATGGCCACAGCTACGAGCCACATTCCGGTGATTTTGTTAACGAGCCTGGCTGAAGAAAAAAGCCAGCTGTCTGGATACGAAGCCGGCGCGGACGCCTATCTTCATAAACCGGTCAACAAGGAAATACTGATCCAGGTAATACTGAATCTCATCCAGAGCCAGGAAAACGTTCGGGACAGAATGCGGGAAAGTATTCTAGGGAACAACACCATCCACCCGGAAGATTTTGTCCTCAACAAGCGCGACGAGGAATTCCTGAATCGCCTCATTGACTACATCAACCGGAATATTTCCAACACAACGCTGGATGCCAGGAGTATCAGCGAGGCATTCGGTATCAGCAGGACCGTTCTTTATACCAAGATAAAAACACTCACCGGACAAAGTGTGCATGAGTTTATAAAATCCATACGCCTGAAGCAAAGCCTTAAAATGTTACTGGAAGGTCGGCTGACCATCAGCCAGATCGCACTCGAAGTAGGCTTCAACAGCCATTCCTATTTTGACAAGTGCTTCATCAAACAATACGGACTAGGGCCAAAAGAGTACGTGAACAAGCGGAAAAACAGTAAGGTTGTTTGACAGGAACAGGATAAGAACCATTCCCGGTGCAATGACCGCTTTCTTGTGAACATATTATTAATGCAACGCATGAAATGGTGGCCACGGAATGCACCCCGTCATGAGAACTTCCACCAAAAATTCTCCGACCGGATACATCCGTAATGGCCATAATAATTCCCCTCAGCAAATCAGTGTGCACGAGGCACGTGTCTGTGAGATCAACAACAATATTTCGGGAGCAGTGCGGGCGCCAGATTTACTTTTATTTCGCGCCAAACGCCTGCCGTATCGTCACGCCAAAAGTTCGCGGATCTCCCAGTACGCCCGCATAATGCCCGGCATTTCCGCCGGCTACCAGGAGCTGCTCAAAGTAATCCTTGTTGAACAGGTTTCTTGCCCAGAGGGTAACAGATAGTCCTTCCGTAGCACGCACGCCCAGCCTGCCGTTGACCAGCGCATAGCTGTCCACATACATAAACTGCGATGGCGTTGCGCTAGACGAAAATTCCGAGCGGTAGTAAGCGTCCAGCGCAATGAAAAATTTGCTGTCGCTGTTAAAAACCTTCAGCGGGGCACTATATTCTCCTCCAACGTTCCCTGCCCACTTCGATATACCCGGCAGTTCTTCACCGGAAATATCCTTGAATGGAACGGATGTGCCATCTTCGTTGCGCGCACCGATTTCTTCCAGCGGAAGCGGCGCATTGCGGAATGTTACATATTTGCCATCCGTGTAGGCCACACCACCAAAAAACGAGAAGCGTCTTCCGGCTTTGGCATTACCTTCCACTTCAACACCCTGGACCCGTACTTTTTCGGCGTTCGCCAGGTACCCGCGCAACAAAGCAGGATCCGGATCCTGCACCAGCGTCTGGTAATCGTCCACCTCGGTGTGGTGCGCAACGATGTTCAGTGTAGCGCGTTTGCTGGGGGAAGTTTTCAAGCCAAATTCGATATGCCGGGTGTACTCCGGTTTGATTTGCGCCAGGCTAAGATCGGGCTGTCCCGCTACGGTTGGTAACCCGCCAACATTCACCCCGACGGGTTTGTAGCTGGTTGAAAAGGTGCCGAATGCGTGTGCTTTTTTGCTGGCATTGAAAGCTAAGGTCACCTGACCTGTCACGTTACTTTCTGACGCTGTGAAATTGAAAGCCTGGTTTGTATAGATCGTCCGTATGGCGATCAACGCGGGATCCTCGGTTTCATAGAGTCCATACGCGGTACGCGCGTAGTCAACCGTTTTCCGGTCGTAGTTATAGCGCACACCCGGAAGCAAATGCAGTTTCGGTGTAATCGCCCAATCGAGGTTGGCGAATGCGGCCGCGCCGAAGCTTTCGAGCGTGAATACAGTGGATGATCCATGCCCGTCGAACAAACCCGGTGTTTGCCATAACGCAGTGTTGGTTGTGCTTTGTTGAAAACGCCACTGATCCGGCCCCGCTTCTTCCAAATGCTCAGGATCTGTCTTCAGCGTTTGACCGATCCCGAAGACACCGATCACACCACTTAACTTTTCACTGAAGTCACCGGCATAACGGACCTCCTGTGACCAGTTGTTGAACTTTGACGTCGCCTGCGATCTGGAGGTAGCATTCAGACCGGTGAAGTCGCGGTCATTCAACGGATCCCAGTTCCAATAGCGCCAGGCGGTGGTCGACGTGAGCTTACCGGGTCCAACCGCCCAATCGATATTGAGCGATACACCACCCTGGTCGTTGCCGGAACGCCATGTTCCGTTCTGATCTACCTTGCGATCGAAAGGATTTTCGCTGGGCAATTGCCATCCAAGATCCGCGATAATATTTCTGAACTGCCGGTAATCCGCGCGCTTTGTTTGCACCACGCCAGCGATTACCTGTGTATATCCTTCGTCAGGCCGTTGCCGCGTCGCATCTCCGGCCAGCGTAATTTCAAGATCGGATGTCGGCGTGAACAATAACTGCGCGCGTATTCCCAGGTTGTTGAGATCGTTAAGGTATTTGTCTGTCCTGACGTTGTAGATGGTACCATCGCGCTGCGTTCCGGAGAAGGATATGCGTGCAGCAAGCTTGTCTTTTACCAGCGGACCGGTGATTGAAGTCTTTGCCTGGATGAAACCATAATTACCGTAGCTCACTTCGAATACGGCGCCGGGCTTGAAGCTGGCAGGGCGCGTTGTAATATTGAATGCACCGGCCGTGGTATTCTTTCCAAACAGTGTTCCTTGCGGCCCTCTCAGCACCTCTATCCGCTCAACGTCAATGAAGTCGAGCGTGGTTGCCGCGGGACGGGCATAATAAACGCCATCGACATAGAATCCCACGCCCGGATCGATACCATCATTGGTCAGGCCGAACGTGGAGCCAAGGCCGCGGATGTTGAGGGTGGTATTACGGGGATTGGATGAATACAATTGTACGGAAGGAACGAGTTCTTTTACACGGTTCACATTGAACGCGCCTGAAGTTTCCACCAGCGCGCCACTCACGACGGAAATGGGAACAGGAACTTCCTGGGCAGTTTCCTGGCGCCGGCGCGATGTCACCACGACTTCATCCAGCAGACCATCGATCCGAAGCACGACGTCGATCGGCTCATCGATCAGTTCATAGATCTGAACTTCCTGCGTTTCGTATCCGACGAGCGATATTTTAAGCGTAAAGGGAAATTCCTGCGATGCAGCAATGGAAAAATCACCATTCTCATCGGCAAGCGCAAAAGCGGATGTGCCTTTTTTGACGACCGTAGCGCCGGGAAGCGGATTGCCATCGCTATCCTTGATGACGCCTTCCACAACGCCCTGGCCAAACGCAAGGTGCGCCGCGAGCAAAACGGGGACTAGGAACAGTAATATTCTTTTCATATCAGGGTAAAGATTAAGGGATCAAATTTTCAGGTTGGATGAGATCTATGGGGTCCGTTGGGACGCGAATTGTTCGAATTTTTCCTTGTTGAGTTTTTCAGGTTCAGGCTGAAGGAACCCGAAATCCGACAGGTCACCAAGCTTGTTGTCTACCACCCAACGGATAAATTCAACGGCAGCAGGATTGACGTTCCTATCAACCGAGAAATGCAGGTACTCCAGGGGTACGTTGTTAAGATCCTTGCTCCGCTGCTGACCAAGTTTTTCAACAGCACGGGTGAGGTTGTCGTAAAATTTCTCGTCATCGCTCACACGACCGTTATCATTCAGGTCAACCGGAAGTACAACCAGTCCGTTCACCGGCCTTTTGGTAGCCCTGTCATAAATGACCGACAGTGGCAGATAGGAAACAGCAGTAGAGTCCCGCAGCACCGCTTTCAGCAGATGTTCATCAGAACCCGCGATAGTCTTGCCTTTAAGGTCCTTCTGTTCAAAGCCGAAATACCCGGTGAATACGATTGGCGAGCCGGCCCTTTGTAGCCGGGTGTAAATGGTATAGGGCGATTTGATCTTCCGTTCATTCTCCTTGTCAGCATACATGTCATGAAAGTATACCTGCCTGATCAAATCCTTATCGAGACCCTTGTCGGAATACGTTTTGCCAAATGCAGACTGGCTGTTGGCAACGGGTAATATTGCATAGCGCGCGACGTACACATATTCCCGATTTTTCTTCTGCGCTTCCTGCGGTTCATAGGCTTCTATGAGAATATCATACTTCGCGGGATCCTGAACACCTCTCGACTCTACAACGATCTGGACGTTTTCATTTACCCGCGCATAATCGTCAATCCATTTTTGCACCAGCGGGTAAGCAAAACGAACACCCGTCACGAGGACAACTTCCTGTGCGTTCTTTGTTGGGCGGTCAGGTGTTTCCAGGGTTTCTTTCAGGCTGGCTGTAATTTCGTGCTGCGCGAAGCCGCCAAAAAAAGCCACGATCAGAAAAATGGTGGTGGAATACTTTAGTTTCATACAAGTCTTTTTTAAAATCTTTTAGCTGCGATCCGATGTGAACGACACGCGATCGCAGATTCATACGGCAAACATAAAGGCAAAATTCTACTAAATCAATAGAGTTAATAGTTTTAGTAGTCTTAACTTGAATGAAAGGCTGTTTTTAGTGCTAAAAAGGGCGTTTCCAGCCGTAAAAAATTTTCGACTGCATTAGAACAGGCGACGCGGTCGCAGTAGAAACGGCGAAATAAAACCAAGTTGCCAAGACCGGACTGGCACCGGCTCATGCGTTCTCGTGCCGGGATGGTCCCGGTTATACATCACGGTCATCCTTAATATGGTGGCGGTATTATACCACCGGGAAAGTCCTTGTCAGGCTGTTTTTGTTGTTGGCTACAAGTTTCTCATTTACTACTTTCGTCACATTAAAAACTGGCGCCATGAATAAACTCCCGGTGATAGAGATCGAATCGGTTAGTAAGTCTTTCAAGGACATCCAGGCCGTGAATGACCTGAGCCTTACCATTTACGAAGGTGAGTTTGTCGCTTTGCTCGGGCCTAACGGTGCGGGGAAAACGACACTGATCGAGATGATCGAGGGCATTCAGAAACCCGACAAAGGATCGATCCGGATTTTGGGTATGAACTGGAAAGAACATGAGCAGGCACTGCATCACAAGATCGGCTTGTCGCTGCAGGAAACGAAATTCATTGACAAGGCTACCACGCAGGAAACGCTTGACCTGTTCGCCAGTTTTTATGGATTGGACGCAGGCCGTACTGAAGAGATCCTGGAACTCGTCAACCTTACGGAAAAAAGAAAAGCATTTACGGTGAACCTTTCCGGGGGACAACGTCAGCGACTGGCCATCGGGATAGCATTGCTCAACAATCCAAAAATCCTTTTGCTGGATGAACCGACTACCGGGCTCGACCCCGGCGCGCGGCGAGAGATATGGAAAATACTGGCTAGGCTCCGCGAGCATTTCAAAACGACCATGATACTGACGACCCATTATATGGAAGAAGCGGAAGTGCTTTGCGAACGCATACTCATTATGGATAAGGGCAGGTTTCTTGCCTCGGGTACTTTGACAGAACTCAATAGTCAGCATGGGGAGGGTGACCTTGTCGAGATC
>DASPJC010000134.1:0-4131 GCA_035628815.1 Ohtaekwangia sp.
GCCCGCACGTTCCCAGGAAGAACGTATCACGCCGTAGTTGCTGGTAAATTCAGCTGCAACGGTCTTCAGTTCACCGCCCACCTGTGGTTTGATGATCGTATGCTTATATCCCGGCCGGGATTCATCATTGCGGATACCCGCGATGGTCTTGTACATCCAGTCGCCGATCGCGCCATACGCATAATGATTGAACGAGTTCATCCCAGGGGTTTGGAAAGTGCTGTCTGTTTTTTGTCCGTCCCATCGTTCCCATATGGTGGTTGCGCCCATCTTCACTGGGTATAACCAGGAAGGGTAAGTCTCCTGCAACAAAAGTTTGTACGCGACATCATTGTAGCCGAAGCGCGTGAGTACGTGGCAGAGGTACGGCGTTCCTAAAAATCCCGTGGTCAGGTGGTTGCCATACGACCGCACATTGTCAGCCAGCCGCTCCGCGGCCTGCGCACGAAGTGTTTCCGGGAGCATATCAAAGTTCAGGGCCAATACGTAAGCAGTCTGCGTCCCCGACACGAGCCTGCCATTGGGTGTCATGTACTCCTTCATGAAAGCAGCCTTGATGCGTGCTAACAGGTCTTCATAACGTTTTGCATCATCCGTTTTACCCAATACCTCGGCGGCCTTGATTATCAATTGGGTCGAATGGGCCCAGAAGCATTGCGCGATCAGGTATTTATCTGTTACAGCAGACCGGCCATCTGTATCGTCGGCGGGTCGGAAGAACAGCCAGTCGCCAAAGTGAAAACCGGTGTTCCAAAGATCATTTCTGCTTTTGCTTTCCATGAAGCCGATCCACGCTTTCATGCTTTCATATTGATCCACGAGAATATTTTTGTCCCCATAGGTTACATACATGTCCCACGGTATAACAGTTGCCGCATCACCCCATCCCGCCGATCCGACAGCGTTCTTGCCCAGCACGTTCGGGACGACGTACGGTACGGCGCCATTATCCGTCTGATCTGCCGCCACATCTTTCAGCCACTTGGCAAAAAAATTATAAACGTTCATATTGTAGGCAGCTGTCGCTGAAAACACCTGGGCATCGCCTGTCCATCCAAGCCGCTCGTCGCGCTGGGGGCAATCGGTTGGCACGTCGACGAAATTTCCCTTCTGGCCCCACTGTATGTTTTGCTGCAGCTGATTCAACATCGGGTTTGAGCATGCAAAGGACCCCGCAGGTTTCATATCGCTATACAATGCAACCGCCGTAAAATTTTCGGGTTTCAGATCGCCAGGATACCCGATCACCTGAACATACCGGAATCCCTGAAAGGTAAAGTGCGGTTCAAAGGTTTCATCGCCGCGGCCTTTTAGTATAAAGGTATTCTGCTGCAAGGCGTCGCGAAGATTCTCGGTGTAGAAATTCCCATACTTATCCAGCACTTCTGCGTGTTTCAGAATTACCCGGGTGCCTGCAGGTCCGTTTACTTTCACCTGCACCCACCCGACAAGGTTTTGGCCGAAATCAATCACGTGCTCACCCTTCGGTGTTTTAAAAATCGCCTTGGGTTTAAAAATCTCCTGCTTCCGGACGGGTTCGTTTTGAGTGGACAGCAGTACATCCATCGAATGATCCTTTATACCTACAGCCTTCCATGCGGAGGCGTTAAATCCAGGTGAGGCCCACCCTTGTTTTTCCTTTCGGGCGTCGTAAGTCTCACCGTCATAAAGTTCAGAGAATCGCACGGGGCCGTCATCTGTTGCCTTCCAGCGATCGTCAGAAATGATCGTTTGCTTTGTTCCATCGACGAAGGTTATTTCCAGCTGAAGCAATAGCGCCAGGTTCTTTCCATAAATGTTCTTGTTGGTTTGCCACCCCAGGGCTGTACGGTACCATCCGCTGGCCATCGAAACACCGATAGCATTCTGACCTGCCGACAGCAGATCGCTGACATCATAAGCCTGGTATTGAAGACGCTTGTTGTAGCTGGTCCAGCCGGGCGCAAGACAGGCATCGCCGACGCGCTTACCGTTGATAAACGCTTCGTACATGCCGTGTGCGCTGATGTAGGCTGTGGCTGACCGGATAGCCTTCGCGTTGCTGAACTCCGTCCGGAACAAGATCCCCGGGCCATTGACAGAATCAACGACATCAACACCTTCGATCCAGCGGGCTTTCCAGTCCGATGTATCGAGCAATCCCATCTGCCAGTAGCCCGGCGCGCTCCATGCGGATTCCTTTCCAAGGTTATCCCAGACTTTTACCTGCCAGAAATATCGTTTACTGCTTTCCAGGGGAGGTCCCTGGTACTGCTGCCAGACAGATTCGCCTGAATCCACTTTGCCGGATTCCCAAAGAATGTCCCGCTTTTCAAAGCCAGCCGCACGCGCCACACGGATGGCATGTGCGCGTTGCATTATATTTCTCCCGCCCGCCATGATCTTCCAGCCGAAGCGCGGCTGAACGACGTCAATCCCAATCGGGTTATTTCGAAATTCACAGGTCAGGTCATAGACTGACAGCTTCTGCCCGACCGCCGTCAGACTTGCGAGCAGTAAAGCAATGATAACAAAGTTGCGCATGTGTGCTGGTTTAATACTTTATGGTAGCAATTATCGATTGACTTTATAAATGCGGACGGGCAGATCCTGCAATGCCGGCAGCGTGTTTGCAGGGCTGTTAAGATAAAAGTAGGCCGTAGCCGATACATCATCAGATCGGTAAAAGTTGACAAAGCCCTCTGGCAGCCCGGGATCGTTGAGATCCGTGATCCCTTTTTCAAAGAGTGGCTGCACCTGCTGCTTCGTATCATCGAATCCCACAGGAATTAACGGAGCACCTTCTTTCATCAGCGCAGCCACCAGTTCCTTGCGGTTGCCTCCCATTTGCTGAATGGTGACACGACAATCTGATTCGAAAAACACCGGATCCGGCACATGATAGCGATAGAACGCCCACTGACGGTTCTCTCCGCCGATGAGACATCCCGTATAATCATTGAAAAACTTTCCCTGCCCCCAGGCGGTGCCAATGTAATCTTCCGAACCTGTTCCAACCAGCGTCGGAAAATCCGTATCGCCATCGAGGTACATTTTCACTTCGCCTTCACCCCACCAGTAGTCTTTATACACCGGGTTGGCGTTGATGCCGATGTTTACGCCCAGAAATCGGCCCCGGCCTTCAACCGCGGGAAGCAACTCAAAATCCCTACCCAACGTGGTCGCTGTATCGCGGCTCCAGTAAGCATGAAAGTACAAGGCATGGTCACTCATTTCCCTGGTGAGCTGAAAATTGATGTCGTAGAACAGGTGGCTCAATCGTTTAGCCGACTCGTTTGTAACCTGGATACGGGCCGCCTTCCGGAAAGGCATCGGGATAAAACAGTTGAATGAACGTCCTTCCGGATTCGCAAAGAATTCGTTGTGAAATGTTGCTGTTTTCCCCAATCCCATCCCAAAGAAATCACCGAAAGGTACAGACACTGCAGGTTTTGTTGCGTCGTCCCAGAACATCTCAAGCTTCAATGATCGCAGCATTTCGGGTGAGCGGTCGATGATGGTGATCCACATCCGGTTGATGACGCCTCGTCCCTTGACATCCAGCAGCACTTTTGTTTCGCCGGGCTCGAGATCGTCGGAGGGATGACCCTTGGCACCCTTGTTCTCCATACCACCCTTTCCTTTTTCGGCTGACCGGTTTTCAAAGCTCGACCAGCGGGGTTTGAGGTTGTCCGAATATTCATAGAGGTTTGATGAACCACCGGAGTGGATTACGGTTTTCCGATTGTCCGTATTGCAACTCATCACAAGGGTGGCTACGGAAATTATCATGGGTATTAAAATCTTCATAAAGTGTTCGGGTGTTCAGGTGTTCAAGTTCAAGTTCAAGTGTTGTTCGGGAATCAGTCGCCTTTGACGGACGCGAGCGTGGATATGCTTTTAGCTGGTAGCGTAATCGTTGCTGATGAGAGGCTTCCGAGGTTCATACAGTTTTCGGATGGCGATGTTCGGTGCCATGTCATTTTCTTTGCGTTGACAGGAAGTTTCAATGCAACAGGCTTTTCGCCATCGGTTTGATTAATAAGGATCACCGTGACGGCCGATGTGCCGGGATGTTTAAATGCCAGTGCGAGTACACCAGGGTCACTGCTTTCCGCGCCGATATGGACAGCGCCCGGCCGGATAAACCGG
>DASPJC010000135.1:0-3050 GCA_035628815.1 Ohtaekwangia sp.
CTGCAGCACTTGCCAAAAGATCTTTTGACGAGGCTCACCAGCAATGCCGGGCGTTCTGGAACAGCAAGCTTGACGGCGCCACCGTCATCGACGTTCCGGAAAAGCGCATTGCGGATATGTTGAAAGCCGGTTTGTTTCACCTGGACCAGGTGACGTATGGAAACGAACCCGATGGTACCCTGGCACCCACGATCGGTGTCTATTCACCCATCGGAACAGAGAGCTCTCCCATCATACAGTTCTATAGTTCCATGGAAAAGACCGACTGGGCCAAACGGTCGCTGCAGTACTTTCTTGACAAACAGCATGGCGATGGGCTGATGCAAAATTTCGGAGGGTATATGGTAGAGACCGGTGCCGTGCTCTGGAATGTTGGTGAGTACTTCAGGTACTCCCGTGATGAGATGTGGATCAGGGAAAGCAAGACGAAGCTCCTGCGCTCATGCGACTATCTGCTGGCATGGCGTGCCAGAAATAAGGTGCCGCACCTAAACGAAAGTGGATATGGTTTGATCGATGGAAAAGTGGCTGACCCCGAGGATCATTTTCACCAGTTTATGCTGAATGCCTACGCATACCTGGGAATCAGCAGAATGGCGGAGACATTTCGGGAGATTGATCCAGCGATGGCTGCGCGACTGCAGCGGGAAGCGAAGGCATGGCGAAAGGATATCAGGGCTGCATTTTTCCGTTCGATGAGCCATTCGCCGGTGGTGCCGCTGGGTGACGGTACCTGGTGTCCGACAGCGCCGCCGTGGACGGAAGCCGCGGCTCCGCGGGCCTTATACCTCACTCCTGAAAAATACTTTTCCCATGGCACATTCACTGTCCCCGATGCGCTGTTGGGTCCGTTGTACCTGGTCTTCTGCGAAGTGCTTACGCCGGGTGAGGAAGCGTCGAAGATGTTACTGGCCTACCATAGCGAGCTGTTTTACCAGCACAACGCCGCGCTCAGTCAGCCGTATTACAGCCGGCACGACTGGGTGCAGCTTAAACGCGGAATGGTTAAACCCTTCCTTCAGACTTACTATACCAGCCTGGCCGCGATGGCCGACCGGGAGACATTTACTTTTTGGGAACACCTCTATCAGGTGAGTGTGCATAAGACCCATGAGGAAGCCTGGTTCCTCATGCAAACACGGTGGATGCTCTACCTGGAGGAAGGGGATACGCTACGGTTGCTGAGTGGTGTTCCCAGAGTGTGGCTGGAAGATGGAAAATCGATCAATGTAGTCAATGCCGGTACTTATTTTGGCAAGGTTTCATTTGGCGTTAAATCAGACGTGGCGAAGGGTGTTATCACAGCGACCATTGTATGCCAGGAAACCAGGAAGCCGCGTACAGTGTTGATCCGTTTGCCTCATCCCGCGGGGAAAAATACCGTGCATGTGGAAGGAGGCATGTATGATCCGGCAACAGAAAGTGTCACGATTGAAAACTTTACGGGCAAGGCACAGCTCGTATTGCGATACTGACTGCACAGAATCCTTGCACCACCTTACAACCATTTTGACGGTCTGAGTGTCCAAAGAGTAAACCTCCTGAGCTATGATGACAAAATTACTGAAGCTGATCTTACCGGCATTGCTCGGTGTCACAGCGATAGGATGCGAAAAAGCTGACGACCTCTGCTGTTTTGTCGAAAGGAAAGCCGGCGAATCCCTGGAGGGGTCCTGGTTATTGTACGAAAGGGGATATTCACCGGGCGCCGGATACATTATTGAGCCCGTTCCGGCGGACCCGGCGAAAATACTTACGTTCGGATCCAATGGGGAGCTATCTGCCAATCTCGAATCCATAAAGCAATTCAAATACTACCGCATCCTTGATGACCCGTACGCTCAGGAACAAAAAATTCTGGCACTTTATACTGATGATCCGGGTGACGAACCACAAGACATCTCACAACTGCAGCACAGCTATTCCATCACGAGAACAGATAATAACCTCAAACTCTCCTTCCGTTATTGCATTGAAGGGTGTCACATGTCGTTCAGGCCGATCGCATTGGAGCAATAACGCAGCTTATGCTTTTGAATGCCAGTGTTTATTCCAGATATCCGCATACTGCTCCGGATGTCTTTTAAACCGGGCAAGCACGAAAGGACAAAGTGCAATCACTTTTAACTGATGCTTCCTGGCATAGTCTACCATGATCGCCAGTAGTTTTGAGGCGATACCTTGTCCCTGTAACCTCTCCGATACCCCGGTATGGTAAACGGTCAGGTTTCCGTTCGCGATGCCGATCCCCATTTCTGCCAAGCGGTCGCCATCCTTATCGATCAGGAGAGCTCCCCGGCCATTGTCGTCAAGTTTTAATTGTATTTCCCCCATGTGCTGTCGTTTTTGATCGGCGCTGCATCAACCGTGTCTACGTAAAACCTTTAGGCTGGATATAAAGTTAATGAAGGGGGAGGATTTTCATACAACCCTTTATCTTCGGGAAAGCTTAAAGTTATGCGGTCAATCCGGTTGGTTCTACCTGTCTTCATGCTGTTTGCATTCACATCTTCACCAGCCCAAAAAAAACCGGCGAAGGGGCAGAAAGCGAAAGTTCAAACCTTCTTCACAGAACTGCAGCATCTCTACCAGGTGAACCGCCTTCCGCAATACCGTCACGGAAGCACGGTCGGCCAGATCTCGTCTTATGATACTACCGGCGGAAACGACGACGGCTTCAATGGCCGATACTCCTTCCTTCGAAAAGAAGGTACCCACCTTGTGCTCGCCGATCTAAAAGGCCCCGGCGTCATTCAGCGGATATGGACGCCAACGCCTACACAAACAACCGTTGCATTCTATTTTGATGGTGAAACAACGCCACGGTTGCGATTACCCTTTATCGCTCTCTTTAACGGAACGGTCGAGCCTTTTACAGCACCAATGGCAGGAAGCGAAGTCGGTGGTTTCTACTGCTACGTTCCAATTCCCTATTCGAAATCACTAAAGATCATTTATGAAGGCACCGATATCCGGTTTCAGCAAATCCAGTACAGGACCTATGCCAGCGGAACCGCCACGCAAAGTTTTGATCCGTCAGTTATCCCGGG
>DASPJC010000136.1:0-6150 GCA_035628815.1 Ohtaekwangia sp.
CCGGTTTACGGGAAAAAGTAAACAGCGATTGTTGTGGGATACCATGTTGTATTTCAGTCAGGCACGCGCCCGTGTTCCGGCAGCAGCGCTGTTTGACACCGAACCCAAAGAGTACCCGTTGCCCCCATTGCAGCGGTTGGATATTGAAGATGCATTCGATGAAATAGAGCTGCTGGGTTTTCCACTTTGCGACCCGTTTACACTACTGGAAACACCTGATCGCGGTGACACCCTGGCAAAAGATCTTCTCTCCCGCGTTGGCAGGCCGGTGCATATCGTCGGATATATGGTGACACTGAAAGAGACGCGCACAAAATCAAATCAGCGCATGAATTTCGGCACATTCTATGATCCGGACGGCGCCGTATTTGACACGGTGCATTTCCCGAACATCACCCGCGACTACCCTTTCCGTGGCCGGGGCTTCTACTCCATCAAAGGCAAGGTCGTGGAAGATTTCGGCGTAGCCCTCATCGAAGTAAGCTGGATGGAAAAACTTCCCATGATCAATAAACGGGCGGAAGAATTCATGCGTGAAAACATCTACGAAACCACTCCTCGTAATTCGTAAAGAGGTGCTGGCTAAAAGCTTCTGCCCGCCGCGCGTCGTTCCAAACGCTGTCAGGCGGGGCCTCCAGCCGATTTTTAAAAGGATGACAGAGCTCGGCTCATTTAATATTTCAAAGCCCTAAAGGCCGCAGCGCCTAACGAGTGCGCAAGGCCTAATTCCCAAATTCCCAATGCCTAAGGCCAAAGGCCCAATACCCAATCCCCAATGCCTATTTAATAACCTGCACCCAACTCCGGCAAGTGGCATGGCCCGCTACGGTGACTTCATAGAAGTATGTTCCGGAGGGTAGTCCTTCGGCGGACCAATCATGTTGGTAATCGGGTGACGCGTAAACTTCACGGCCCCACCGGTTATAAATCACGACCGAAATGCCCATGCCGAGGTCATCCGGTGTAATGTCGTCGCTTTCACTAAAACGCACGATGAAGGTGTCGTTCTTACCATCATGTGAACCAGGTGTAATCACATTGGGAACAGACAACCGGTAGGCTGCCACCGGAACGGTTTTTTCCGTTACACACATCGCGCGCGCCGTGACAAGTTTCAATTGATAAACACCCTCCTGCTCGTACTGGTGGGACAATTCGCCACGATCGGAAGTAGTACCGTCGCCAAAATCGAAGAATACAATATCATCAGCATACAGGCTATCCGTTGTATTTTTGACCAAAATCCGCGGCAGTGAAGTGCAATCCGATTCGCGGATTATTTCAAAAGCAGGATCAATCTCCTGCACCACATTCAGCTGTACAGTGTCGTCACGCCAACACCCGGTCGATTCGGTGATCCGTACGTAATACCGCGTTGTATCTTGCGGGCGCACCGCTGGATTTTGATCATCCGATTGAAAAATGTTATCATCGCTCGTCCAGTGATAATGTAAGCCACCACTGGCCTGCAATTGATATAAGGTGCCGCTGCATAGATCATCGTCATCCTGAACTTCGGACTGTGCCAGGTATACATTCACTTTGGTCATGGCCGAATCCTTCACCTGGCAGGTACCCTTATCAGTGGCCTTTAGCCAGACTGTATAGGTTCCCGGGGCCTTGTATTGATGGACAATAAAAGACGTGTCGGGCTTTTCCATTGTGGTACCGTCACCAAAGTCCCATTGGAAAACTTCACCGCCGGAGCTCCTGTTCTGAAAAACAACCTTGTCAGGAATGCAAACGTTATTCATTCCCGGGTTATCGAAAGAGAGGGAGTTGGTTTGTAACCGCGCCTTCAGCAGCGAGAGGTCCAGCTTGAACGCGGCGTTGTTACAGTTCGGACTGTTATTGTTGCGCGACCACGCACCCGGTGTCGTGGGAAAATCAGATGTCGGGAGGCTCGTATTGGTAATTTTACAGCCTGAACATACCGCATGATAGACGATACCTTTTTTCGAGAACCGGCTGGTACCGCCGTCGACATGCGTACGCGATTGGGTTCCGCCCAGGTAAGTCCCATAATAAAATTCCGAACCGTCCTGCGACAAAGCGACGAAGTAAAAATCCGAGCCGCTGGTGCTGGATTGAATAGCGTCCCCGGAAACTGGCAGCCCGCGGGAAGTACCTGGCCAATGGCCCCTGGTTTGATTGATGAGACCGCCCCATCCCGCCATGTAAATATTACCACATTCATTGACCATAAAAGCGGTGGGCGATATATCCGGGAACCCCCTTCCTGATCCGAACACGGTCGAAAAATGCAGCGCTGAAAAATCCGGTTTAAAGCTTTGAACAAACTGACCACTGCCCGGATTACTAAAGACACCGGCTGTTACCCGGAAATCTCCGGATGTCTGGCCATAAACATAAATATCACCGGTCTCATTGACATCCAAAAAATAAACCTGGTCATAATCGGCGGTCCCGGTGAACGTCGCTTTTTGTATGGCCATACCGTTAGCGCTAATCCGCGCAATCCATCCATCGGCATCGCCGGCCAGCGCAGTCTGGTATACGCCCGGAGTAACCGGAAAATCCTCGCTTCCTGTACCGCCAGCAACCAAAATACCACCGGACGGCTCAAGTTTGATCGTATGCGATGCATCTGCATTATCTCCCCCAAGAAATGCAGCCCACCGGAGGTGGGAAAGATTCTTGTCGATCTTAAACACCAACGCATCTGTAGCGCCGCCGTTATAGTCAGTATCGAAACTGGTTACAGCCGGGAAGTCTGCAGATGCCGTCACGGTGCTCACGAAGATATTGCCCGCGGCATCCGTTATAATGTCACCGCGCAATTCATCGCCATAATTACGGGTTAGCAAACCTACCGTCGGGTTCAAACCATCGTTCTTATTCCCGCCGAGAAAAGTCGAGGCCAGCAACCGGCTACCGTCGGCACTGATGCGGGAAATAAAAATATCAGAACCGCTCCCGTACGCGACAACATGGCTTACCGGTGTACCCCCGTTGAAACTCCGGTCGAACGCACCCGCGGTCGTCGGGAAATCAGCTGAGCTCGTAGTTCCCAAAACAATCAATTCTTCATCGGCATTCATGATGAGGCTGTGGGCGGATTCCGACAGGCTTCCACCGAGATAAGAGGCATATAGCAGGTTTTGCCCAACGGAATCATACTTCAGAATTCCGACATCCCATAAGCCGGTGTAATCTACCTGGAACGCTCCCGCGGTCGCTGGAAAGCTTTGATTGTCAACAACCAACGTGACGCCTGCTGAATAAAGATTGCCCTCCTCCCCGGGCGTAGCGGTACTACCCCAATTATCCGCCGTCGAGCCGGAGTACGTGGAGAAGATCAACAATGGATCGATCACCAACGCAGAACAAGGATCATAGCTGTCAGGAAAGCAAAAGGAAATCGTATCGCCCGTGAAATCATATTCACACTTTACCCACACCTTCCGGCCTTCGATGAACTGAAATGCCACCGGGCTTTTTTCGATGATCGTCGCGATCGATGTTTTGACGTGTACATCGCCCTGTAACAACGTAACCGTTTCTGCGCCGGAATATATCATACTGATCCGGGCAGGATCAGCATTCGGCGCGACAATGAAATCATACTTGAGGTTATGCTGCTGGCTATAGATCTTCAGATCTATCCCCGGGTAAAAATCAGGGTACAGCACTCCCTCATAGGCGTTGGCATGCGACACCCAGCGTGAAGCATCGGATCCCAAAAAGTAATTATAGTACGCTGAATAACGGCCGATGGGAAGCGGATTGCTGCTCTGATTCGACCCTGGAAAAGACACGTCAACCGAAACACCATTGATCTTTTCTCCTGCTGCAACGGTCCCGCCATCCGACTCGTTAACCGCATGATGACCGCGATCATGCAGCGCTTCCAAACGCTGTTCATCCAGGAAGTAATACCGGAACCTGCCCGTTTCCACCATCATCCTGCCTCCCGGCACCCGCACACTATAGTGTACGTTATCCTTCCACTGCCCTTTGTTTTCGATAAACCGAAGTGCTGGTTGTGGATCGGCTAAAGCGGATAAACCATAGAAAAGAAAACCACAAATGACCAGGGTACGCATACTTCAGAAATTATTCCTCTGGCAGGTCAAGTTAACAAATTCTCACGGACGACCGAACTGAAAAAGCCAACGGCGGACCTATCCTTCTTTGCGCAAAATCTGCAGCGGCGGTGTATTGATAACCTCCCGGGAGTTAAACCATCCGATGGCAACGGTAAGCGCGATGACGCCTGTGCCGATCGCAGTCAACTCGATCCAGTCAAAAGCAAAGGTGATCTCGAAAAAAAATGTAGCCAGCAGCCAGCCACTTCCCAGTGAAAGGATCAGACCGGTTAGCGCCGAAAATAACCCCAGCCAGGCATACTCGATCAGGGTAATCTGCGTGATTTGCCGCGTCCGGGCACCAATGGTTCTTAACAAGACATTTTCCTTGATCCTGACAAATTTGCTGTTGATCACGGCGCCCGCCAGCACGACCAGGCCGGTGATAATGCTGAAGAACGCCAGGAACCGGATGATCAATCCAAGTTTATTGAACAGGTCGTTCACTGTACTGAGGATTAACCGAAGGTCGATGAGCGACACGTTGGGAAAATTGACCACGAGTTGCCGCTGGAACGCATTCGCCTGTTGTTGATCGTCAATGCGCGTGGTCGTAACAAATATCTGCGGCGCGTTTTCGAGGACGCCGTCAGGAAATACAAAAATAAAGTTCGGCGGATCTTTCGGCCAATCCACCTTACGGACACCGCTGATAAATGCTTTCATTGGAATGCCCTGTATATCGAACACCAGCGAATCGCCCACCGTCACGGCAAGATTTTCCTCCATACCTTCCGATATGGTTACCCAGACAGAGTCCGGGGCATCCTTTTTAACCTGCAACGCGCCCTTCACAAGTTCTTCGGAATGATGCAAACTATCCCGGTAGGTCACACGATATTCCCGTGTAAGGGCCCAGTTCGGTATGTTATCCGTCGTGTCGCGTTGCAAAAAATCGATAGACTTCCCCTTCACCTCGCTGATCCTGCACGTAATGATCGGCACGACCTGGTTGACATTCAGCTTATGCGCTTTCATTAAGCTGATAACGTCGTCCTTCTGGCCCGGCTGAATATCGAATAAAATTGTATTCGATTGATTTTCCTGCCCGGTGAATTCAACCTGCCCCAACATACTCTGCTCAACAATATTAAGGGTAGCGATAATAAACGCACCCAGCCCGATCGTTACCAGTAATACGCGTGTCTGGTTATTGGGGCGGAATAAACTGGACAATGAGTGCCGCAAAACAAACCCCGCCCGCTGTGGAAAAAATTTCTTCACAAGGTAAAGCAGCAGCATGGCCACGAGCGTCAGGCATCCCAATGCCACACAGAGCCCGAGAAAAAAGAACAGGCCCACCAGCAGGCTTTTTGTCTGTAGCGCCGCAAAAGCCATTGGAAAAATGACAATCAGGATGATAGCAACAATCTTTGTTTTGGAATAGACACGTTGCACAACCGACTCGGCCCGCAAAACGGTCAGTGGTGGAACAAACCGCACGGAAACCAGTGGAAGAATTGAGAAGAGGATTGATACAACAGTACCCAGCAGCAATCCAAGCAGAAGCGAATTCCAGGGGATGGTGAATCCTACTTCAAAGGGAATTACGTCCTTCAGCAACAGTGGAATTAATTGCTGGATACCAAGACCAATCAGCGATCCTGCAACACTGCCGATAATGCCGAGGAGAAAGATCTGTATGAAAAAGATATTAAATGCCTGCCAACCCGAAGATCCTACGCACCGGAGCACAGCCACCTCCTCGCGTTTTTCCCGGGCATAAATATGAACCGAACTGGCTACTCCAATACAACCCAGGATCAGCGCGATGAATGCGAGTAGCGAAAAAAAACGATATACTGAAAGAAAGCCTTCGCCCAGCCCCTCCTTTCTCGTCTCGACGGTCTCATAGGAATGCCCATACTTTTTTACCAGTCCGCCGATCTGTTCGATGGTGCCCGCCGTCTGTTCCGCTGAATTTGTCTTGAAGAATTGCTTGTAGGTAACGCGGCTGCCAAACTGCACAAGCCGGGTCGAATCAAGCTTGTCCATGGAAATATAGACGGAGGGCGTAAAGGTAGCCATGATTCCGCCACCG
>DASPJC010000137.1:0-3092 GCA_035628815.1 Ohtaekwangia sp.
CGGCTCGACATTGATTCGCCGCCTCGATAACCGTGAAGGTGTGACCTTGAACACCATCGTCCTCCGGCACGAGCTCATCGTGCGGGAATCGTCTTTACACAAACACTAGCCGTGCCCATGCCACCGATCAGCCAACCCATTCTGCGGAAAAAATATTTTACACTCTTCATCTTCTCCCTGCTGATCATGGCGATACCGGCCAAAGCGGAAGATGGCTACGACCTATGGCTGCGCTATAACCGCATCGCCGATCATGACAAAATAAAAACGTATCAGCGCGCCATCGCATCGGTCCTCATCGCGGGGGAGTCCGCCACATTGGATGTAGCGCAGCGGGAATTATCCCTGGCGTTGACAGGACTTCTCGGCAAGCCCCCTGCTTTTCAAACCACCCTGCAAAAGAACGGAACGCTGATTATCGGGAACGCCGGCACAAACCTGATTGCCCCGCTGAATATCAAAAGCCAGCTCGGTAAAATTGGCGCCGAGGGTTTTCTCATTCTCACACAGGAGGTCAACGGGAAAAAATGTATTGTCATTACCGGGAACACTGATGTTGGCGTACTGTACGGCGTGTTTCATTTTATAAGACTCATCCAGACGGAGCAACCGTTGCGTCAGCTTTCTATCGTCAGCGCTCCGGCCATTCAGCATCGCATGCTGAATCACTGGGACAACCTCGATCGTACCGTGGAACGAGGCTACGCCGGGTTTTCGCTGTGGGACTGGCATAAACTTCCGGGTTACATCGATCAGCGGTACCACGACTATGCCCGCGCGAATGCATCGATCGGGATTAACGGCACGGTTTTGACGAATGTCAACGCGAATGCACAGGTATTGACGGAACCCTTCCTGAAAAAGGTTGCCGCCCTGGCCGATGTATTCAGACCGTATGGTATCCGCGTATTCCTTACGGCGCGTTTCAGTGCGCCGGTGGAGATCGGCAATCTGCCCACAGCCGATCCGTTGGATCCCGCTGTTCAGCAATGGTGGAAGGACAAGGTCGCGGAGATCTACAGGCATGTGCCCGATTTCGGTGGCTTCCTGGTAAAGGCCAATTCGGAAGGACAACCCGGCCCGCAAAACTACAAACGCAACCACGCCGACGGTGCCAACATGCTGGCGGATGCGGTCAAGCCTTTTAAGGGCATCGTGATGTGGCGTGCGTTTGTCTATGATAATGAAGTTCCGGAAGATCGCGCGCGGCAGGCGTATAATGAATTTAAACCATTGGATGGAAAATTCCGCGAGAACGTAATGGTACAGGTAAAGAACGGTCCCATTGACTTTCAGCCGCGTGAACCTTTTCACCCTTTGTTCGGCGCGATGCCAGAGACACCATTAATGATGGAGTTCCAGATCACGCAGGAGTACCTCGGGCAGGCAACACAACTCGTTTACCTTGCACCGATGTTTAAGGAATGCCTTGACTCGGATACGTACGCCAAAGGCAAGGGCTCCACAGTGACGAAGGTGATTGACGGCTCCCTGGATGGTCATGCCGTCTCGGGTATCGCGGGAGTAGCCAACATCGGCAATGATCGCAACTGGACGGGCCACCTTTTCGGACAGTCGAACTGGTATGCGTTCGGCAGACTCGCCTGGGATCCATCGCTTACGTCGGAAGCCATTGCCACCGAATGGATCAGGACCACTTTCTCGAACGATGAAAAAACCGTGCGTGATATCAGTTCCATAATGCTGTCATCGCGCGAGACCGCGGTGCATTACATGACGCCTTTGGGACTGCATCACATCATGGGATGGAATCATCACTACGGACCCGCGCCATGGATCAGGGACAAGCCGCGTGCGGACTGGACGTCGGTGTACTATCACAAGGCAGATGAAAATGGAATTGGCTTCGACAGGACCAGCACAGGAAGCAATGCGCTGGAGCAGTATACTGAACCGGTGCAGCAATATTATCAGGATCCCCGAACCTGTCCCGAAGAATACCTCCTGTGGTTTCACCACCTGCCCTGGGATTTTAAAATGAAGTCCGGCAGGACCCTGTGGGATGAAATGTGCCTTACCTATTACAAAGGGGCTGAAGAAGTAAAAGCCATGCAGGATGTATGGCGTATGTTGGAAGGCAGGATCGATCCCGGACGTTTTCAGCACGTAAAAAGTTTATTGGACATTCAGCATGATGAAGCCATATGGTGGAGGAATGCCTGCGTTTTATATTTCCAGACATTTAGCAAACGGCCACTGCCGCAGGGATTGGAGAAACCCGGTCAATCGCTGGAATACTATATGCGTCTCGAATTTCCATTCGCGCCCGGTATAAGGCCACGGTGGTGATAATTAAAAAGGAACCCTAAGTGAATAATGCGTTTACCATGAAAGAAACTTCTTTACAAAGAATAGCACTTGTAACCGGCGGAGCCTCCGGACTCGGATTGGCGATCGCGGAAAAACTGGTTCGCCAGGATATCGTGACGATCATCACCGGCCGGAACCAGGAAAAACTTGCGGCCGCAAAAAAGACACTGGGAAACTTGTGCTACCCCATATCATTTGACCTGACACAGCTGGATCAGATCGGCAGTTATATAACACGTATCGCGGAGCAGTTCGGCCATATCGATATACTCGTGAACAATGCAGGCATCAATCTTAAAAAGGATTTTACCGAGGTGAGCGATGCGGAATTCGAGCAGATCCTGTTGACGAACGTAACAAGCGTGTTCACGTTATCGCGCGAAGTTTCGAAGATCATGATCGCGCGGCAGCAGGGTGTGATCATCAACATCAGTTCGATGGCGGCGCATTATGGCATACCGAAAGTGGTAGCCTACACGGCGTCGAAGGCTGCCATCGAAGGCATGACGCGTAGCATGGCCGTTGACCTTTCACCGCTGGGCATCCGGGTCAACTGTGTGGCGCCGGGTTTCATCGTCACCAGCATGTCGTCGAACGCGCTGAACCAGGACCCGGAAAGAAAGCAGCGCATCCTGACGCGCACACCGATGGGTAAGATGGGCTCACCTGCGGATGTTGCCAACGCCGTTAACTTTCTGGTCTCTGAAGAAGCATCGTTTATTACAGGCGCTGTGTTGCCGGTGGATGGCGGGAATTCGATT